>CALBKP010000070.1 GCA_937895825.1 uncultured Alistipes sp.
ACCTACTGTATATACTGCAGCAGCCAAAGCATCGCTCTTCTTAGCTCCAAGCTTGCGTAGGTAGAACTCGCCGGTAAAGCCCGATGCCTCCATCATAAGATGCTTGCAATCATCAAATGCAGAACGTACATAGACTTTGTTCCAATCTGTTATGCCAGCATTCCCGAAGTCGTACCCCACAATTGCATCGGCGTAGTCGCTCCAATATGCTGCCGATTTATACGCCCCTACCGACTCTGCGGGGACATAGATCTTTCTATCATCAACATTTGTCATAAAAGCTCCATTACCCAAAGTTGGAGGCGTTGTTGATTTACAATATACCTCAGTTAAATTACCACAATCAAGGAACGCATTAATACCAATTGCTTTTACGCCACTGGGGATAATCACCGCTGTCAGGTCAATATAACCACGAAAGGCAGACTTCTCAATCATTTCAATATCATCAGGGATCGTATACTCTGTTCCCGAAGCATTTGCATAGGCAACAATAGCATTATCCTTTACCAAGCAACGGCCATTCTCCGTAGCATACTTGCCCTTGAACTCCGCCAAGCTATTACAGTAAGCAAACACACCCTCTCCAATCGTCGTTACACCATCACCAATGGTTGCACTTACAAGTCTGATACATACGTAAAACGCCCAATTTTCAATTGTCGTAACACTATTCGGAATAGTTATACTTGTTAGGTTCTGACACCATCCAAACGCCGTATCACCTATGGTAGTTACGCTATCGGGGATAGTTACACTTGTAAGGCCATCGCAATTATAGAATGCATAATCTCCAATCGTCGTTACGCTATCAGGGATAGTTACACTTGTTAGGCTGGCGCATTCACGGAATGCACCATATCCAATCGTCGTTACGCTATCGAGAATAGTATATGTAGTACCAGAGGCTTCTGCGTAGGCAATAATAGTATTATCCATAATCAAACAGCGCCCACCATCAGCCGCAAACTTGCCCTTAAACTCTTTAAGACTACTACAATCAACGAATGCCCCCTCTCCAATCGTCGTTACGCTATCAGGAATAGTTACACTTGTAAGGCTGTCGCATGCGCGGAATGCATAAGATCCAATCGTTGTTACGCTATCAGGGATAGTTACACTGGTAAGGCTGCTGCAACCAATGAATGCATAATATCCAATCGTCGTTACGCTATCAGGAATAGTCACACTTGTTAGGCTGCTGCAACCAGAGAATGCAGTATTTCCAATCGTCGTAACATCACCATCAAAGGTAATCACCCAACACTTCTTGTCAGCATCGTAGAGGTTTGACTGTATAGCTACATCCCCAAAGGCGTTAGAGTTGTTTGGCGTAGTAGCCTCTGTTGTACTGCCATTGGTGTACCAAATCTCGTTCTTTGAGGGTTGTATCTCGTAGATATCGTCGGCATATTCACTCCATCCCTCTGCGCTCTTGTACGCATCCACCGAGCCTATTGGAACATAAATCTTGCGACCCGTGGCATTATCATTAAAAGCTCTACTACCCATAGTTGGAGGCGTTGTTGATTTACAATATACACTTGTAAGGCTGACGCAATCATAGAACGCATATGCTCCAATCGTCGTTACGCTATCAGGGATAGTTACACTTGTAAGGCTGCTGCAACCAACGAATGCATAATCTCCAATCGTTGTTACGCTATCAGGGATAGCTACATTTGTAAGGCTGCTGCAATTATAGAATGTAGAAGATCCAATCGTCGTTACGCTATCAGGGATAGTCACACTTGTTAGGCTGCTGCAACCAACGAATGCATAATCTACAATCGTTGTTACGCTATCGGGGATAGTCACACTTGTAAGGCTGTCGCAATTATAGAATGCAGAATTTCCAATCGTCGTTACGCTATCGGGAATAGTCACACTTGCAAGGCTGTCGCAATTACGGAATGCCTCACCTCCAATCGTCGTTACGCTATCAGGAATAGTCACACTTGTAAGGCTGCTGCAACCAGAGAATGCAGAATTTCCAATCGTCGTAAGATTAATAAAATATTGTAGCTCATCAAAGGATTTTACTGCCGCAGCATAATCGCCGAAGAGTTTGCGATCAATCCTCTCCACCTTTGCTGCCTCCTTATACGATAGCTCGCCGTCGCCATTGGTGTCGAACTTCTCGACGCATACTCTCTTAACATTTTGGTCAGCAAATTGTATAGGGGCATTTGAGGGTGATTTCTGCTGAACAATCTCGAAGCTCTGCAGCTTATCGCCCAAAGCGCCGACAAGGTGTATTACGGCAGTACGTGGCTCCTCGTATGGATTCTCCTCGATGGTAAAGCTAAGCGTATCCTCGCGCAGCTCGGCACGGGTATCAGCACAGCTAATCCACGACTGCGCCTCGGCAGAGATCTCGACATCGTATTCAAGGTTTGTCTTAAGCGTAACGGCAAGGGTATTGGCCATATAGCTTGTCTCATAGCTATCCATGATGTCGGTGATAATGCCTCGGTCGAAGTAGATGGCCTTCATACATGTACCGCCAGCACCCGAGGTGGCCAGGACAACGATCTTTCCATCCTCGGCATCATCCTTCGGAGCGGTGACCTTGATACGGCCTTGTGTGGCATCCGTTGGCGTAACACGTGTGCGCCAGCCACCATCGCCGAAGCTCTCGACCTCGGTATCGTCGTCGCCACCTATAACGCGATAGCCGAACTCGATAGATGCACCAGCCATGCAAGCAACGCCATCCTCTATGTCGAACTCCAAATCGAGAGCCTTAATCTTATCGAGGGCATCCTCAAGGTCGTCGATACGTTGCTCAAGGCTATCTATGCGCTCCTTGATACTCTCGAGTTCTTCATTTACGCGTGCGTTAACCTCTTCGATCTCAGCCTCAATCTTTGCATCGATAACGCCTCCATTTTCCATAATAGCCGTCTCAATAGCCCTCTTGTACTCTGCTACAAGCTCGCTTTTCATCTCCTCGATAGCAGCATACAGATCTTCTATATGAGAGGCAAACGTTTCGGACTGCTGCTCGACGGCATTAAGCCTATTGTCAAGCTCTGAGATATCTGCACTATGCTCGGCTAACCTTACCTCTATGCTCTGGAACTGCTCGATAATATAGTCATCTGTCTTTATCGATTCCTCAAGTTCATTGACTATATCGTAGAGATCTTGTATATCTGATGACATATTTGATATATTGTTCTCAATCTCCACAAGTTCATCACCAACAATATCAAACGACTCTTCAACCTCTTGCTTATATGCAGCAAGATCATCTTGAATCGTCGACAAGGCAGATTCGAGCTGAGCCATGTCCTCGGATAAAGCGGCATATTGATCGAGCGTAGCATAAGTACCCTCCACCCACGATCTGAGCTCGGCAACCTTATCATCAACATCGGCTCCACCCGAAAGGGCATCTTCTATCTTACCATCGATGATCTCCTCAAGCCAAGCGGTATGGGTCTCCACCCTATCGAGTCGTTCTTCGACATACTCATGGAGTTGCTCGAACTCTATGCCGAGGTCCAAGATATCAGCACCATTCTTTGCCGAGAGTTCGTCGAACTTTGCAGATAGCGTCTCCAACGCCGTGATAGACTTGGTGAGCGACTCTACCTGCTCACGTAATGTCGACACGTTATTACTGCGTTCCAACTCCTCGATACGTTCTACCAACTCCGAGTCATCATAAGCACAACCCGCAAACATTAGGGCAAACAATAGCACAAAGGGGACAAATATACGTCTCATAATATTACTGAGGTTTTATTATTGCTTGAGTTTGAGTTTATAAAAGGTTCTACAAAATTAAACATTATTTACGACATAAACAAGACTATATACAAATGATTCGTTGCGGCCGAGCCACAACGAATCATTAACATTACGGGTTATAGCCCCTATTTTGAAAAATGGCTACTCGATACCTACGCGGTTGAAGATGAAGTCAACGTTCTTGAGGTAGTACTCCAAGGTAAAGCAGCTGTCAAGCTCCTCGCGAGAGAGGACACCCATAACCTCGGGGCTCTCGGCAAGCAACTCCTGATAGTCGGCACGCTCGCTCATAGCACGCATAGCGATAGGCTGCACTGTATCGTAAGCCTGCTCACGAGAGAAGCCCTTCTCAATGAGTGCATTCATCACGCGCTGTGCGAAGATGACCTTGCGTGTGCGGTAGATATTCTCCATCATAACATCCTTGAACACAACGAGGTTCTCCAGGATACCACGGAAGCGGTTGAGCATATAGTCGAGAAGCATCGTTGCATCGGGAAGGATGATACGCTCGGTTGATGAGTGCGAGATATCGCGCTCATGCCATAGAGCAACGTTCTCGTAGAACGCCGCCATATAGCCACGCATAACGCGTGCGCAGCCGCACATATTCTCGCTCGAGATGGGGTTACGCTTATGGGGCATAGCGCTCGAGCCCTTCTGACCCTTGCCGAACGACTCCTCCACCTCGTGTACCTCGGTACGCTGCAAGTTACGAATCTCCATGGCCATCTGCTCGATACTCGATGCGATAACGGCCAACGTAGCCATATAGTAAGCGTGGCGGTCACGCTGTATAACCTGAGTAGAGATATTTGCGCTGTCTATACCAAGCTTCTCGCATACGTAGTCCTGTATAAATGGAGGGATGTTTGCGAAGTTACCCACAGCACCAGAGATCTTACCTACCTCTACGCCACGTGCAGCAGCAGCAAAGCGAGTGAGGTTACGCTTCATCTCCTCGTACCACAATGCCCACTTCAAGCCGAAGCAGGTGATGTCGGCATGGATACCGTGTGTACGGCCGATGCAAGGCGTTGCCTTAAACTCGATGGCACGACGGCGCAACACCTCGAGCATCTTCTCGATATCCTCCAATAGGATGGTGTTTGCCTGCTTAAGTAGGTAACCATTAGCCGTATCAACAACATCGGTGCTGGTGAGGCCGTAATGTACCCACTTACGCTCCTCGCCGAGAGTCTCGCTCACGGCACGTGTGAAAGCAACGATATCGTGGCGTGTCTGCTGCTCGATCTCGGTAATGCGGTCGATGTTGAACGATGCGTTCTTCCACAACTTCTCGACATCCTCCTTAGGCACTACGCCAAGCTGGCTCCAAGCCTCCGAAGCCAAAATCTCAACACGTAGGTAGGCATCGAACTTATTCTGCTCGGTCCACACCTTACGCATAATCTCTCTGCTATATCTTTCAATCATAAGGCAGTTAGGTTAGTTTGTTTATATCTATTAATTACTTGCTCATTCTATTAACGAAGGCCTCCACGGTATTCTCCATAAGGCATGTGATGGTCATAGGACCTACACCACCAGGTACGGGCGTGATGGCTGCTGCAACATACTGTGCCTCCTCGAAGTCTACATCACCACAGAGCTTACCGTTGCGAGTGTCGCGGTTAACACCCACGTCGATAACAACAGCTCCCGGCTTAATCATATCAGCCGTAACGAAACGCTCGCGGCCAACGGCTACTACGAGGATATCGGCACGACGTGTGATTGACGACAGGTGCTTGGAGCGTGAGTGCGCCACGGTAACGGTAGCGTTAGCATCCAACAGAAGCTTAGCAACGGGCTGACCTACGATGTTGCTACGGCCGATGACAACAGCCTCCTTACCAGCGATATCTACGCCAGCGAAGTGCAACAACTTGATGATGCCCTTAGGTGTGCAGGGGAGCATGCAGGGCTGCTTGAGCCACAACTTAGCGACGTTCATCGGATGGAATGCATCGACATCCTTCTCTGGCGAGATGGCGGCGATGACCTTATTCTCGTTGATATGCTTTGGCAGTGGCAACTGAACGAGGATACCGTCAACATCATCGTCGTTATTGAGCTGCTCGATAAGTTCAAGCATATCGGATTCCGAGATTGTAGCCTCTCGACGAAGCGTTGTATTGCGGATACCCACCTCAGTTGCAGCCTTTGCTTTACCCGTAACATACGACACGCTACCCGGATCGTCACCCACAAGGATAACAACGAGGTTGGGCGTACGGCCATACTGCTGGTTCAGCACCTCAACACGTACCTTTAATGCCTCCTTGATAGACACCGACAGATCTTTACCTTTTATAATCATAATATATACATTTTTAAAGTTAAACAATTAGCGGAATGCCTTGGCACCAATATCCGTACGGTGGAATAGGTTGTCGCACTTGATACGTGCAACATCAGCCTCAGCCTTCTGCTGTGCCTCGCGTAGTGTAGGAGCCTCCGCCACTACAATCATCACACGGCCACCAGCTGTAACCAGCTCGCCATCCTTTATGGCAGTACCCATGTGGTATACCTTTGACTCAACACACTCAGCGCCACGAATCACAGCCCCCTTATCATAGCTTCCTGGGTAACCTTTAGACGCAAGGACAATGCCGAGCGTAGCGCCCTCCGACCACTCAGCCGCAGGCTGCTCATCGCTTGCAACAGCCATAAATAGATCCACAGCATCGCTCTTAAGTCGAGGCAATACAACCTCGGTCTCAGGATCACCAAAGCGAGCGTTAAACTCTATGACCTTGATACCCTGAGGTGTCTTCATAAGGCCACCATATAGCACGCCGGTAAAGGGGCAACCCTCCTCCACAAGAGCATCTGCCACACGCTGCATGATATTCTCCATAGCGTATGCGTGATCCTCGGCCGATACAAATGGAAGCTCGGTGTATGCACCCATACCTCCAGTATTGGGGCCCTCGTCGTTATCATAGGCGCGCTTATGGTCCTGTGCTACAGGCATAGGACAAATCTTTGAGCCCGCAACAAAGCACATCAACGAGAACTCCTCGCCAGTGAGAAACTCCTCGATAACCACCCTACCATCGCCAAACTTTGTGTCAAGGAGCATATCGCGCAACGTAGCCTCGGCCTCCTCCATAGTGGTAGCAATAACTACACCCTTACCAGCTGCTAAGCCATCGTATTTGAGGACAGTCGGTAGCGAGCCACGCTTCACATAGGCTAAGGCCTCCTCGTAGTTGGTAAACGTAGCATAGTCCGCCGTGGGCACATCGTACTTTTTCATAAGTCGCTTAGCAAAATCCTTGCTCGACTCAATCTCGGTTGCGGCCTTTGTTGGGCCAAATATCTTTAGACCAGCCTCACGAAAACGGTCTACGACACCTACGGCCAACGACGCCTCAGGGCCAACAACCGTAAGGTCGATAGCGTTGGACTGTGCAAAGTCGAGGAGCTTATCTACCTCGGTATCCTTGATAGCAACACACTCAGCGAGCTGAGCAATACCTGCATTACCAGGTGCAGCATATATCTTTTCTGCCTTAGGCGAGCGTGAGATAGCCTCGACAATAGCGTGCTCACGACCACCCGAGCCAATAACTAATACATTCATAACTTAAAAATTATAAGGAGTTTAAGGAAGTTAATGAATTTAGGGAGATTTGGGATAGACTAAACTCACTAAATTCCCTAAATTCACTCTATTCTAATGCTTAAAGTGGCGCATGCCAGTCACCAACATCGTCATACCAAACTCATTGGCCTTAACAACCGAGTCCTCATCGCGTACCGAGCCACCAGGCTGCACGATGGCTGTAACGCCATACTTCTGTGCAAGAGTAACAGTATCGTCAAATGGAAGGAAGCCATCAGATGCAAGCACAAGACCCTCAGTAAAGCCTGCCGCCTCAGCCTGCTTAAGAGCGATCTCTGCCGAGCCTACACGATTCATCTGACCAGCGCCAACACCTACGGTGTGGCCATCCTTAATAACAGCGATAGCGTTAGACTTAACGTGCTTAACAACTCTCCAACCAAAGTTCATATCCTCGAGCTCAGCTGCCGTAGGCTTACGGTCGGTAACACACATATCGGCAACAACCTCCTTAGTCTCAGTATCGAGCTGCTGCACCAAGAGGCCGCCATTTACCGACACATACTGCGTAGGCTTTACATCCGACGTGCTCATATCTACCTGCAACAAACGAAGATTCTTCTTCGTTGAGAGCACCTCCAAAGCCTCCTCCGAGAACGATGGTGCCATGATAATCTCCAAGAAGATAGGTTTCATAAGCTCTGCAACCTCCTTCGTAAGCTCGCGATTGACAGCCACAATACCACCGAAGATGCTCACCTTATCTGCCTCATATGCCTTCTCCCAAGCCTCCTTGATATCCTTGCCAATAGCTGCACCACAAGGGTTCATGTGCTTGAGACCCACAGCAAAAGGCTCTGAGAACTCACGCACGATGCACAACGCTGCATTAGCATCTTGGATATTGTTATACGACATCTCCTTGCCGCCGAGCTGCTTTGCCGTAGCCAACGAGTAGGGAACAGCCTCAGCCGAGCGATAGAACTTAGCTGACTGGTGCGGATTCTCACCATAGCGCAAAGTCTGCACAAGGTCGAACGAAGCAAAGAGTTTCTCGTTGAGCTCCGCCTGCTTACGCATGTACGTAGCGATGCACATGTCATACTCTGCCGTGTGAGTATAGGCCTTAGCAGAGAGCTCGAGGCGTGTAGCGAGTTCGGTGTTACCACGAGACTCAATCTCGGCGATGATACGAGCATAGTCCTCAGGATCACACACTACGGTCACGTCGCGGTAGTTCTTAGCAGCCGAGCGCAACATCGAGGGGCCGCCAATGTCGATATTCTCGATGGCATCCTCCATCTTCACATCGGGCTTCGAGATTGTCTGACGGAAGGGGTACAAATTCACGCACACCATGTCAATAAACTCAATGGCGTTGTCCTTCAAAGCCTTGAGATGGCTCTCGTCATCACGGCGAGCCAACAGACCACCATGCACCTTGGGGTGCAGGGTCTTAACACGGCCATCACAAATCTCTGGGAAGCCAGTGACATCGCTAATACCGATGGTATCAACACCACTATCATCAAGGAGTTTCTGTGTACCTCCTGTGGCAATAATCTCCCAACCGAGGCGACGAAGATTCTTACAAAAATCTACAACGCCCGTCTTATCGCTAACGCTAACTAATGCTCTCATATTTAGAATTTCTTATTTATCAGTTTATTAATGGTCTTAACATAGAGCTTGTGCTCGATGCTATGTATAAGGTTTGTGAGCTCCTCGATGTCGCTACCCTCGTATACAACAGCACCCTGGTCAATGATACGACCACCGTCGAGCGTCTCGTCTACGAAGTGTGTGGTTACGCCAAATACCTTGACACCAAAGTCCATGGCATCCTGAATGGCGTGCGCCCCCTTGAATGAAGGGAGCAACGAGGGGTGGATGTTGACGATACGCTGCTCATAGCGACCAAGGAGCACCTTACCAACGATACGCATATATCCTGCAAGGCAGATGTAGTCGACTTTATGGTCATCGAGCATCGTGGCAAGCATTGTCTCGTATGCCTCGCGCGAGGCATAGTCCTTAGGGTTAAAGGCGAAACTCTCCGTACCAAAGAGCTTAGCACGCTCTAACACCTTAGCACCTGGCTTGTCACACACGAGAAGTACAATCTCAGCATCGAGTCTACCATCGGCACAAGCCTCGGCAATAGCCTGATAGTTGCTACCGCTGCCACTGGCGAAGACAGCTAAACGGGTCTTTCTCATACTCTTAGATGATAGTTACGCCCTCACCCTCAGTTACACGGCCAATAACCGAAGCCTTCTCGCCACACTCCTCGAGGATGGCGATAGCACGCTCTGCATCACTCTCGGGCAGCGCTATAACCATACCGATACCCATATTGAAGATGTTGAACATCTCACGATGGCCAACCTTGCCGTACTTCTCCAAAAGACGGAAGACTGGGAGAATCTCCCATGTGCCCTCCTTAACCTCGACACCTTGCCCCTCCTTCAAGATACGGGGGATGTTCTCGTCGAAGCCACCGCCAGTGATATGGCTGATACCATGTACGTCACATTCAGCAATGACCTTCAACACCTGCTTAACGTAGATGCGAGTAGGCTCCAACAGAGCCTCACCAAGTGTACGCCCAGGAATCTCGGGATAAGTCTCTCCCAACTTGAGGTCATTATCGCTTACAACCTTACGAACAAGGCTAAAGCCGTTAGAATGAACACCGCTTGAGGCGATACCAACCAATACGTCGCCTACCTTAACACGCTCGCCAGCGTCGATGAGTTTAGAGCGCTCAACAACACCAACCGTGAAGCCTGCGATATCGTACTCGCCATCCTGATACATACCTGGCATCTCAGCAGTCTCGCCACCAACCAATGCACAGCCAGCCTGACGGCAACCCTCGGCAACACCCGAAACGATAGCCTCTACCTTAGCGGGCTCGTTGTGGCCAACAGCCACATAGTCGAGGAAAACGAGGGGCTCAGCACCCTGCGCCAAAACATCGTTAACACACATTGCGACAGCGTCGATACCGATAGTATCGTGCTTATCCATCTCAAACGCCAACTTTAGTTTCGTACCAACACCGTCGGTGCCACTAACCAACACTGGCTCCTTGATGTTCAACTCAGCGAGGTTGAACATACCGCCAAATGCTCCGATATTACCCATCGAACCAACACGCTTGGTTGATGCTACGTGCGACTTGATGCGTCGTACTACTTCGTAACCGGCCTCGAGATTTACACCGGCAGCTTCATAACTCTTTGCCATATCTATATATTTTATTTATTATTCAACTTATTTTGATACAACGATGTTGGGTAGCAGCCGTTAAAGCATGCCATACACAACTCCGATCTATTTCCCGACTTAAGCAACGACTCCTCCGAGAGGAACTCCAACGAGTCTGCCTCGATAGCCTTGCACGCCTCCTCCTTAGACATGCGAGCACAGAGCAACTCCTCGCGCGTGGACATGTCGATACCGTAGAAGCAGGGATTCGTAATCGCAGGGCTGGCGATACGCACGTGTACCTCCTTAGCTCCCGCCTCCTTCAGCAGACGGACGATACGCAACGACGTTGTACCACGAACGATGCTATCGTCGATCAATACCACCGACTTATCCTTAACGAGCGAACGCACGGCCGAGAGTTTCATACGCACACCCTTCTCACGCATCTCCTGCGAGGGTTGGATAAACGTACGTGCGATATACTTATTCTTGATGAGTCCCATCTCGTAGGGTATGCCGCTGGCCTCGGAGTATCCGATGGCGGCACTGATACTCGAATCGGGCACACCGATAACCACATCGGCCTTCGTTGGGCACTGCTCATAGAGGTAGCGACCCGAGAGCTTACGGAAAGTATGTACGTTGCAACCCTCGATGTCGCTATCGGGACGTGCAAAGTAGATATACTCCATAGCACACATCAGATGACGCTGGAAGAGTGAATAGTGATTCGAGCGGATGCCGTGGTGATCGATAGTAACAATCTCACCTGGCTCAATATCGCGGATATACTCCGCACCAATGATATCTAACGCACAAGTCTCCGAGCTGATGACATAGCCGTCACCGAGCTTACCGATAGACAAGGGACGAAGACCATGCTTGTCGCGGCAGGCGTAGATACGGTTCTTCGTCATAATAAGGAAAGCGAAGGCTCCCTCCAACATATTGAGCGCCTCAATAATGTTATCGATACGGTTATTCTCACTCTTATCCTTCTTGATAAGGTGAGCCAAGAGCTCGCTATCCGACGATGAGTGGAACAACGAGCCACGCACCTCAAGGTAACGCGCCAACTCCTTAGAGTTAACGAGGTTACCGTTATGTGCTAACGCGAAGTCACCCGTATAGTGGTTGAACGAGAAGGGCTGCACGTTGTTTGCACCGCCACCACCCGTTGTTGAGTAGCGCACATGGCCGATAGCTATACGCCCCTTGAGCTTAGAGAGCTTCTGCTGGTTGAAGACCTCTGTAACAAGGCCCTCACCCTTGACTGTATTCAATTTATCGCCATCGAATGCCGATATACCACAAGCCTCCTGGCCACGGTGCTGCAAAGCGTGCAGACCGTAGTATGCGAGGTTTGGAGCATCGTCAACGCCAAAGATACCAAAGACACCACACTCCTCGTGTAGGTCGTCACCATATATATCTAATGAATCCTTAAGCATACCTATTCTTTATTAAGCAGGTTAGCGAGGCGGTCAGCCACCTCCTGATATACCTCTCCAACGCGGCCAAGGTCGCGGCGGAAACGATCCTTATCCATACGCTCGCCCGTAGTCTCGTCCCACAGACGGCAAGTATCGGGCGTGAGCTCGTCAACCAACACCAATGAGCCATCCGTAGCACGGCCGAACTCAATCTTGAAGTCCACCAACTTGATGCCCACCTTGGCATACAACTCCGTAAGCAGAGCATTGACCTTAGCCGACACCTCATATATCTCGGCGAGCTCCTCGTATGAGAGCAGGCCGAGGGCTACGGCATGGTGGTCGTTGATAAGCGGGTCGCCAAGCTCGCCATCACGCAAGCAGAGGTCGAACACCGTATTTTCAGGCACGATGCCCTCCTCCAGTCCGAGACGCTTGGCCATAGAGCCAGCGATAACGTTACGGACGATGACCTCGATGGGGACATGCTTAACGAGGCGGCACTGCTGGTCGCTATCACTAAGGCGCTGGATGAAGTGCGTGGTGATGCCGTTATCGTTGAGATAGCTGAGCACCATAGACGATATGGCGCAATTCATCTTCGCCTTATTCTCTATCCTTGCACCCTTGATGTTGTAGAAGGCCGAGATGTAGTCCTTGAAGCGGATGACGACATCATCGTCGCCATCGCCCTTATAGACCACCTTGCTACTGCCGTTATATAAAATCTCCTTCAGCTCCATACTATCGCTTGGTAAAGTAGTTAACTGCATTTGAGAAGATATCCTGAACCTTCTCGCCATATATATTCTTCATAAGGTCGCGCTCGTAACGCTCAGTATGTCCCATCTTACCGAGAATTTGACCACTCGGGTCGATGATGCCCTCGATACCGAAGCTCGAGCCGTTGGGGTTATAGGGCGAGTCCGTTGTGGGACGGCCCTCGGCATCAACATACTGGAATGCCACCTGGCCATTGCGGAAGAGTTCCTCGGCAAGCTCGTTACTAACGACAAACTTACCCTCACCATGGCTCACGGCGATAGAGTGGATGTCGCCAATCTCGAACGACTGCAACCAGGGCGATGCAATAGTACCTACGCGCGTAGATACCACCTGCGATATATGGCGGTTGATGTCGTTACGGAACAGCGTAGGCGATGCCTTAGTGACCATACCCAGGCGGCCGTAAGGCAAAAGACCCGACTTAACCAATGCCTGGAAGCCGTTACATATACCAAGCATCAAGCCACCACGATCCAACAGTGCGTGGATAGCATCCGCAACGCTCTTATTGTTGAGCACATTTGCGATAAACTTACCGCTGCCATCAGGCTCATCACCTGCCGAGAAACCACCAGCCAAAGCCATGATGTGGCAACGCTCGATGCACTGAGTCATCTCCTCAATCGAACGGAGGACATCCTCACCCGTAAGGTTCTTGAATACCGAGATCTCGACCTCAGCACCAGCACGCTCAAAGGCACGTGCAGTGTCGTAGTCACAGTTAGTACCTGGGAACACGGGGATATATACCCTCACCTTGTCTACCTTCTCGCCCTGATACTCCCTGGCATGCAAGCGGCCATCGCTTACGCGGGTAGGCTCACCAGCCTTGCCCTTGTCGGCATATACGGTTGTGTACTTCGAGGTATTAGCCTCCAGCAATTCGTCGATATGTAGGCGTGTGCCGTTAATAAAGATGGCATCCTCCGCGACGGTTTTACCAATAAGCTCGGCTGCGGGGAAGTTAAGCGTTCGGCGTGCCTCGACAACGATAGAGCCGTAAGAGAGGTTATACAACATCTGCTCGTCACACTCCAACGCAGCACCAACCCTATTACCGAACGACATCTTTGCAACAGCCTCGGCAACACCACCAAAGCCTACAGCATAGGCGGCGACGATGTCACCCTCCATAATCTTATCCGACACGAAGTCGAAGTTTCGCTTGAGTTCATCGGTCGAGGGCATATAGTTAGCCTCGGGCGTGTGACGGATGATGTAGAGCTTATGTCCCGCGGTCTTAAACTCGGGGCTAATAACCGTGCGGGCATCTACCGTAGTAATACCAAAGGCCATAAGCATAGGAGGCACGTTGATATCGCGGAACGTACCACTCATAGAGTCCTTACCACCGATTGATGGCAAGCCGAGCTCCACCTGCATCTTAAGAGCACCAAGCAGCGCTGCGAGGGGCTTACCCCACGACTTAGCGTCGGTCATACGCTCGAAGTACTCCTGATACGAGAAGCGCATATTATTGTAGCGAGCACCCGCTGCCACGACCTTAGCACAAGCGTCAACAACGGCATAGGCGGCACCGTGATAGGGGCTCCACTTAGCAATATATGGGTTATAGCCAAAGGCCATAATACTTGCAGTATTTGTATAGCCGCCACCTACGGGTAGCTTCTGCACCGACACCTGCGTCTCGGTAGTCTGCGTCTTACCGCCATAAGGCATCAAGACGGTCGAAGCACCGATCGTAGAGTCGAACATCTCGATAAGACCCTTCTGCGAAACTACGTTGTCATCCGCAAGGTTGGTCTTCATACGCTTGGTTGTGGTAGCACCCTCAATCTTACGCTCGAAGGGGTTTTTATTCTCGACATCACCGATACGTATCTTTGTATAGTGCTTAGCACCTGCCGAGTCGATAAAGTCACGCGAAAGATCGACAACAACCTTATCTCCCCAGTACATACGCATACGACGAGTATCCGTAACGTCGGCAACGTAGGTAACCTCCACGTTCTCCTCGTGGCAGAGAGCCATAAACTGCTCCATATCCTTACGCTCGATGACTACCGACATACGCTCCTGCGACTCCGAGATGGCGAGCTCCGAGAAGTTCAAGCCGTCATACTTCGTAGGCACGCGGTCGAGGTATATATCAAGGCCATCGGTGAGCTCACCAATAGCTACGCTCACACCACCAGCGCCAAAGTCATTCGACTTCTTGATAAGGCGCGTAACATCGCCACGGCGGAATAGGCGTGCGAGCTTACGCTCCTCAGGGGCATTACCCTTCTGCACCTCCGAGCTACACTCCTCGAGTGAGCTTAGAGTATGCTCCTTAGACGAACCCGTAGCACCACCTACACCATCACGGCCCGTACGGCCACCGAGCAACAGCACAACATCACCCGCAACTGGGCTCTCACGACGTACGTTATCAGCCTTAACAGCACCGACAACAGCACCCACCTCCATACGCTTAGCAACGTAGTCGGGGTGGTAGACCTCGCGAACATGCGTGGTGGCAAGGCCTATCTGGTTACCATAGCTTGAGTAACCTGCCGCAGCCTTAGTCGAGATGATGCGCTGAGGGAGCTTACCCTCCATAGTCTCGCCCACGGGCTTATAGATATCGCCAGCACCCGTCACACGCATAGCCTGGTACACGTAGCTACGGCCTGACAACGGGTCACGGATAGCACCACCAAGACAGGTTGAAGCACCACCGAAAGGTTCAATCTCCGTGGGGTGGTTATGTGTCTCGTTTTTGAACTGCAACAACCAACGCTCCATCTGGCCATCAACGTCGACATTGACGAAGATGCTGCATGCGTTGTTCTCCTCGCTCTGCTCCATATCATCGAGCTTACCGCACTTCTTCAAGTAGCGGGCACCGATGGTCGCAAGCTCCATAAGGCAGAGGCTCTTCTCTTCGCGGCCAAGCTCCTTGCGTATCTTACGCATAAGGTCGAGCGACTCCTCGAACTCGGCCTTCATAAACGACTCGTCGAGCGTAATCTCCTCGATCTCGGTCGTAAAAGTTGTATGGCGACAGTGGTCACTCCAGTAGGTATCCAAGATACGAAGCTCGGTCTCCACGGGGTCACGCTCCTCCTTGCGGAAGTAGTTAACAACCTCGCGAAGATCATCAGCATTCATGGCAAGGCCGTTAGCCTTGCAATAGGGGGCTAAGTCCTCCTCCTGCATTTGACGGAAACCCTCCAATACAGCCACAGGCTTAACCTCAGCACTCTCCATATCCGAAAGGATGTCGAGGTTTTTCTTACGTGACTCCACGGCATTGATGAGATACTTCTCGATGCGTGCCATAGCCTCCTCATCAACACTCTCGTCAAAGATGTAGAGGCGCGACGACTTGATCTTTACCTCGGCATTGGGTTCGATAAGGTGAACACAGTCGACAGCCGATGCGGCACGCTGATCGAACTGACCAGGAAGGAACTCCACGGCGAGTGCGGGCTTACCCTCGGTGTCACACTCGTCAGTAACCGAGTCGGTGACTACCTCGCCAAAGACACTATAACGACTCTTCTCCAAGAGCTCATCCGAGAAGCCAAAGAGGTCATATACGTTGATGTAGCGCAGATGTTCGATATTTAGACCAAGGTTGGTGTTTAGCTCGTTACGTAACGTCTCAGCCTCGACCTGAAAGCGCGAATATTTCTCGACAAATATGCGGCGATTCTTCATGATTGATAGTTTGTTGTTAGGGGTTAAGATTATTACAACTCCGAAGCAAGAACCTTATCGGTCTGGGCCTTACGGAAGGCCAACAAGCGCTCCTCGAGAGCCTTGTCCGTGAGTGCGAAGATTGATGCTGCGATAAGGGCGGCATTCTTAGCACCGTTGATTGCCGTAGTCGACACTGGGATACCACCAGGCATCTGAACGATAGAGAGCAAAGAGTCCATGCCGCCAAGTGCCGAGGTCTTGATGGGTACGCCGATAACAGGGACGGTGGTGAGAGCCGCCGTAACGCCTGCTACGTGTGCAGCACCACCAGCACCTGCGATGATAGCGCCGATGCCACGCTCGCGAGCCGTGGTTGCATACTCAAACATGAGGTGGGGAGTGCGGTGTGCACTGATGACACGCTTCTCGTACTCGATGCCCAACTCCTCCAAAGTCTCGACTGCGGCCTTCATAATATCCCAGTCGCTGGTTGATCCCATGATAACTGCTACTTTCATAATCTCGATATTTTATTAATTACACATATTTATCAAAACAAAGACCGCCAACACCTTATGTATCAGCGGTCTATAATCTAATTATCACTATCTTTCATTATCTGAACAGCCACAGTATATGCGCCCAAAAACTGACCCACCTGCTTCTGACAGGCCGTAATCTCAGAGCCATGCATTGCGAGCTCCTGAGACATCAGCTCTCGCTTATTCACAGACACTGTCGATAATAGTTGTTCTGAATAGTTGTTCATAGCGACAAAGGTAGCAAATTTTTCGCGATATAAAAAGTGCCCGACACACTTTTTTCAACTTTTTTTTAACAATCCTTGTCGCCCGCTCCAACTTTAGCTGGCCTCCACCCTGCGGCTCTCCCTAAGCCAGCGTAAATAGCCCGCAACGGCGAGTACACAGTAAAGGGTGTAAAGCAATGCCGTGAGGGGTATGCCCTTGTAGAGGTACAACCCCACGCTTATCATATCCACAACAAGCCACACGAGCCACTGCTCTACCAGCTTACGCGAGAGCATCCACATAGCGACAATGCTCAAGGCAGTGGACATAGCATCAAAGAAGGGTACTCGGCTGTCAGTAAACTCCGTGAGAATGAAGTATATCGCCACGTGTAGAACAACGTATGCAAGCATCAGGGGCACTATCCACCCAACGGGCGTATGTTTGATGCGACCCGAGGCCTTCTCCTTAGGGTTACGCTTCCACACCACAAGGCCATAGACGGCGGCTGCCACATAGTAGAGCTGCATGGCAGCATCGGCATAGATGCCAGCATTGAGGTAGAGCGTGCCGTGAACAAGTGGCATAATGGCACTAACGACCCATACCCAGATGTTAGCCTTATACTCCAACCATAGGTAGATAAGGCCGAGTGTCGTACCCAAGATTTGCAGTATCAAAGACCAGTCAATCATCGTTACGTTTTGTTTAGAAATTAATTGTCACGTTAGCCAAAAAGTTGATAGGAGCCTGTGGGAAGTAGTATACCTCGTCATAACGCTCCCCATCCCACATGTACGAGTAGCCATAACCGTTTGACTCATAGAGTGTAGAGAATAGATTTTCGACACGTAGACCAAAGCGTACGCTGTGTTCTGCTTTGGTTCTTAACGTATAGCCCAAGTCGAGATTGGTAACGCAGTAGGCATCCAACGACAGCGCCTCAATCTCATTATTGGTAAAGTATTGTTTACCAACATACTGTGTATGCCACAAAGCATCGAATCCAGCAACGTGGAAGTGAGCCGACACCGAACCTATTACCGATGGCGAGTATGATATGGTCATTGTGCCGAGGTTTTGACCAAAGGTTGGGCTATCTTTCAACTCGTCGACATAGTCTAAAATCTTATTTTCCGAGAGCGTAGCGCTGGCTGCAAGCGTCAACCACTTTGTCGTCCTCCACTCTACCATTAGCTCCACGCCACGACGGAAGCTACGCTCGACGTTCGTATTCAGAGCATCGTCGCCATCATTGACCATTCCCGTTGCAACCAGCTGGTTGTGGTAGAGCATATAATAGAGGTTTATGCCTGCCGTCACACGCGGCGAACTGAAGGTATATCCCGCCTCAATGTCTATGAGACGTTCGGGCTTAGGATAGCTACCATCGTCCGAGAACATATACCTATCAGTGAAGTCCGAGCGTGTAGGCTCACGGTGTGCCACCGCCGCCGATAGAAAGGCGCGATGCGGGCCGTGAATGTAGCTCAGGCCCAAGCGTGGGTTGAAGAAATTATACCTCTCGTCCACATCGATAGGTTGCATCGTAACACCCTCGTCACCCCAGATGGCGTTGTCGTTGGTGCCCCACGCCTTGTAGTGAACGTAACGATACTGCAAGTCGCCAAAGAGGTGCAGCTCGTTGTCATCACCGCCACGGAGCACCTCCCAGTCGGCACGCACAAAGGCGTTGGCATCCTGCTTCATCACATCGTTATCGTACCAGCGTCCCGTAACATCGCCTCTATCTAAGCCATCGACCCACGACAGCGTACCCCAGTGCGGGCAGGTGTAGTAGCTCCACGAGCCGCCAAACGTAAGGTCGAGGCGCGAGATGGTGTAGGTAGCTGCGGCATTGAGGCCTCCGAGGTGGTTGCGCATAATCTTATGGCGTATAAGGTCGGCCTGTTCGACATCCGTTTGCAGGTTGGTATATCCCGCCAACCACGCATCCTCCTTGTACTGATTATAGTAGCCGTAGCCATAGGTGTAGAAGAGCGTGGCGTTAAGCTGCCAGGCGTTACTGAAACGATGGTTTAGGACGAGTTGATTGTTCAGCTGGAGGTAGTTATCCGTCTGGTCGTCGTAGTAGTCGACGTGCGTGCCATCTGCCAAGACGTAGGGACCATCCGATGTGGAGTACTGACCCGAGGTATGGTATCTACGGCCATAGAGCGCCATCTCCTCCCTCGACACGCCGTTATACGTAAGGTATGTCTTGGCAGCACCACCGAACGACAGCAGCTTGAGCTTGGTGTTGGCATTGTAGTAGCCCGCCTGCACCATATAGCTCTTAAGGTCGGTAGCTCCACGGTCGATGTAGCCATCTGAGCCTATGTGCGTAAGACGTGCATCCACGACCCAGTGGTCGCGCATAAGTCCCGAGGAGATATGCAGTGCCTGCTTGTTAGTGTTGTACGAGCCGTAGGAGAGCGATGCTGCGCCGTTAAACTCCGTGGTGAGGGCATCCGTTGTCATCGACACTGAGCCACCAAAGGCTCCAGTACCATTTGTCGAGACACCCGCGCCACGCTGCACCTGCACCGAGCCAACAGACGATATGAGGTCAGGCGTATCGTACCAATAGACCGAGTGCGAGTCGGGGTTGTTCATAGCCACGCCGTTGATGGTGACGTTTATGCGCGTAGCATCCGTGCCACGCAGACGGATAGATGTAGCTCCGATTCCAATACCCGTCTCGTTGGTGGCAATCATCGATGGTGTGAGGGCAAGAGCCGTGGGTATGTCCGTTCCGTAGCTCGAACGAACGATATCTTCGCGCGTGAGCATATCCTGCGCCACGGGCGTAGAGCGCTTGGCTGCAGTGGTCTGCACCTCGACAACGTCGATGTCGTAGTTACGTAGTGAGTCGATACCCTCCTCCACGCCTTCGGCATGGAGCGATGCCGCTGAGAGAATGGTTGCGGCAAAAAAACAAAAAATCCTTTTCATACTTTATAGTTAGTTAAGTTGAAAAGGGGCGATAATAAGATATGTCCTATCCCGGTCTCGGCATTACCCGTATCCGGTACGATGGGTCTAATCTCAGCCACTTGGCTTCACTACGTTCGATACAGTGGCCGATACAAACAGTGACTGGCACTGCCACAACAGCATATCTGGTGTCTTGTTCCGCTTGGTAGTGAAGGAGTAGCACCCCTTATGTAGGGGCAAAGGTAAACCATATTTTTGAAAAGTGCAAACCCACTCTAAATATTTACAACGTTACCATCCTGCAATCAATGCTATCACTATGCCGTCATCAACTAAACCCTTGATTATCTCAATTACTTTTACTATCTTTGCGATGTATATTATTTAGCCGCCAATCTAAGTATACATCGATAATGAAACGTCTGCTAATCATAATAACGCTGCCACTAATCATGGTATCGTGCTGGAAGTGTTGGACTGAATCCGACACACCATCGAAGCACGTGATCAATTACACTACATCGGATGGCGAGGTCGCACACCTGCATATGCAACCATTAGGTGCTCTATATTTCAATCTCCTCTCCAATACATATGAAGATGGCATAGGCACCATAACTTTCAGGCGCGACATCACTACCCTATACAAATATATGTTTGAACACGCCCATCTTACGAGCGTGACACTCCCCGAAAGTGTAACGAGCATCGGAGATGGTGCATTTAAATCGTGCGAAAAACTCACGCTCGTAAACATCCCCGCAAGCGTAACCCATATCGGCAGCTCCGCCTTTAGCTGTTGCAACAGTCTCACAGATATCATAACCACCCCAAACATAACCACAATCGAGAGACACACTTACAGCGGATGTATGGGGCTGACCGAGTTAATAATTCCCGAGGGCATAACCACGATCAATGCATACGCCTTCCATGGCTGCTACAATCTCAAAAGCGTCACCCTCCCCGAGAGTCTAAAGACGCTCTGCGAGGCCCCCTTTTGGGGATGTGACAACCTCGAAACCTTTAGTGGCAAGTTTGCATCCGACGACGGCAAGTATCTCCACAGCGCGGGCACACTCCTTGCCATCGCACCAGCCAACGTTACAGAGTACTCGATACCGGAGTCGATAACCGAGATAGGGAATTACGCCTTGAGCGGCTGTAAAAATATCACGAACATCACGCTCCACGACGATGTAACACTCATTGGTGAGGGGGCGTTCTATAATTGTGAATCGCTCGAGATCATCAACCTTCCCCAAAGCATCACACGATTGAGCGCAATGGCATTTAGCGAATGTCACAATATTAAGGATATAGTTATTCCTAACAGCCTCAGCACGATTGAATCTCTCACCTTTTCCAACTGTCACAGCCTCAAAAGAGTAACGATTCCAAAAAGTATCAAGTCGATTGAGGACAACGCATTTAACGGTTGCGTATACCTTACCGATATTACCATCCCCGAGAGTGTAACGACAATCGGAAGCGGTGCATTTTACAACTGTCGTAGCATTAAAGATATAGTTATACCAGAGAGTATTACAGATATAGATGAATATACGTTCCACGGCTGTCAATCCCTCGAGAGTATTACCCTACCGAGCAGTCTTCAAACCATCGGGCACAAGGCCTTTTTCTATTGCCACGCCCTAAGTGAGGTAACCATTCCAGAGGGTGTAACGACAATCGGCAACTCAGCCTTTGCTCATTGCTACCAGCTCTCACACGTATACTGCAAGGCGCAGACTCCACCCACTATCGAAGCAGATATATTTCTTGAGCACCACGCCGATTTCAAGATATACGTACCCATAGGGTGTAGCGAGAGCTACAAGAGCGCCGAAGGATGGAGCGACTATGCCGATGCCATCGTTGAGCGCAACTCGTCAGCCAATTAATCAGTAAACAAAAGCAAACAACAGATAGAGATTGCCAGCCCGCAAGGCGAGCAATCTCTGTTTCTATTGCCCTTGCACGACTTCCTGTGCGCGCGTGCGATTTGCTTATTCAATTTTTATTTGTACCTTTGTCAAAATATAAAGATACAAAGCCTAAAACTACCTAAGACTATGAAACGAATTATTGCACCGTCGGTACTATCAGCCGACTTCGGAAACCTCAATCGCGATATGGAGATGCTTAACCGCTCGCAGGCCGAGTGGGTACACGTCGACGTTATGGATGGTGTTTTTGTGCCCAACATATCGTTTGGCTTCCCGCTAATGAAGCCGCTACGCAAGGGTACTGAGAAGGTGCTCGACGTGCATCTTATGATTACGGCTCCCGAAAAGTATGTGGAGCGTTTCGTCGAGGCGGGAGCAGACTACGTCACCTTCCACTACGAGGCTACCGAGAACATCCAGCAGTGTATAGACCTCATTCGCAAGGCGGGTGCTAAGGTCGGTATCTCAATAAAGCCTGGCACCGAGCCCGAGGTACTCGATGAGTGGCTCGCGCAACTTGACCTCATCCTTGTTATGAGTGTAGAGCCTGGCTTCGGCGGACAGAAGTTTATGCCCTCGTCTATCGCCAAGTGCGAGTACCTCGCGAAGAAGAAGCAGGAGCTCGGCCTCGGCGACCTTATCATAGAGGTAGATGGCGGCATCTCAGCCTCAAACTCACGCATGCTCTTCGACGCAGGTGCCGAGGCGTTAGTTGCTGGCAGCTCGGTATTTGGCGCACCCTCGCCCGAGCAGGCTATCGTAGATATGCTCAACTCATAAACCACAAAAGATGATTTCGCTCGACAACCTATCCATCAGCTACGGAGGCTGGACTCTCTTTGACGGCATATCGTTCATGATCAACCCCAAGGATCGCATAGGCCTTGTGGGTAAGAATGGCGCTGGCAAGACCACGCTCCTGCGTGTCATCACTGGCGAGCAGCAGCCCACAGAGGGTGCTGTGACCATCAATGGTGAGTGCACGATAGGCTACCTGCCGCAGCAGATGCGCGTGGCCGACACCACTACGCTTGTGGCCGAGACAGCCAAGGCCTTCGACGAGGTGCTACGCATAGAGGCCGACATCGAGCGTCTGACCACCGAAATTGCCGCACGCACGGACTACGAGACGGAAGCCTATGCCGAGCTCATACACCGCCTTAACGATGCCAACGACCGCTACCACATTCTCGGTGGCGACACACGCGAGGCAGACATCGAGCGCACGCTACTCGGTCTCGGCTTCAAACGCACCGACTTCGAGCGTCCCACGCGCGAGTTCTCGGGTGGCTGGCGTATGCGTATCGAGCTGGCAAAGCTACTCCTTCGTCGTCCCTCGATTTTCCTCCTCGACGAGCCCACCAACCACCTCGACATCGAGAGTATCCAGTGGCTGGAGGAGTACCTCAAAAACTATAACGGTGCCGTACTCCTCATCTCGCATGACAGGGCGTTTCTCGATAACGTAACCACCCGCACGGTAGAGCTCTCTTTGGGCAAGATATACGACTACAAAGTGCCCTACTCGAAGTATGTAGTTCTGCGCCAGGAGCGTAGGGAGCAGCAGATGGCCGCCTACGAAAACCAGCAGCGCATGATCGAGAAGACCGAGGAGTTCATCGAGAAATTCCGTTACAAGCCTACGAAGAGTAACCAGGTGCAGTCGCGCATCAAGCAGCTCGAGAAGATCGACCGCATTGAGGTCGACGAGGAGGATCTCTCGCGCCTAAATATCAAGTTTCCACCAGCACCCCGCTCGGGACAGATCGTCGCCGACATCAAGGGCGTTGGCAAGGCCTTCGACTCAAAGCGAGTATTCAGCGATGCAGAGTTTACCATCGAGCGCGGCCAGAAGATAGCCCTCGTAGGACGTAATGGCGAGGGTAAAACGACACTTGCCCGCATGCTCATAGGCGAGCTTGAGCCCACCGAGGGTGAGATAAAGATTGGCGCTAACGTCAACATAGGCTACTACGCCCAGAATCAGGACGACCTCATGGATGGCGAGTTCACTGTGTTCGACACACTCGACCGTGTTGCTGTGGGCGATATCCGCACACGCCTGAGGGACATCCTCGGTGCGTTCCTCTTCCGTGGCGAGGATATAGACAAGAAAGTGAAGGTACTCTCGGGTGGCGAGCGTTCGCGCCTGGCCATGGCTCGCCTTATGCTCGAACCATACAACCTCCTTGTGCTCGACGAGCCCACGAACCATATGGACATGCGCTCGAAGGATATCCTTAAAAACGCTCTTCAGAAGTACGACGGCACCGTTGTCGTTGTATCGCACGACAGAGAGTTCCTCGACGGCCTCGTCGACCGCATCTACGAGTTTCGCGATGGTGGCGTGAGAGAGTACCTTGGCGACATATGGTACTTCTTGGAGAAGCGCAAGGTGGAATCGTTGCAAGATATCGAGCGCCACGATAAGCCCCAGGCTAAGGCCGAGGAGAGTACAAACAGCAGCGGCAAGTTGAGCTACGAGCAGAAGAAAGAGCAAGAGAAGCTACTGCGTAAGCTACGCAAGGCTGTGGAGATGGTCGAGGAGGAACTTGCCGTGGTGGAGGGTGAGATTGCCGCCTACGATGCACGCTTTGCCGTGGCCACGGAGTATAACGCCGACGACTACGCCCAGTACAACGCCTTGAAAGCACGCTACGACCACCTTATGCACGAGTGGGAGAAGGCCGCATACGAGTTAGAAATTAGTAGTGAGTAATTAATAATAAATATATCCTTATCTATCGTGTCATTCTGAACAGAGTGAAGAATCTCCTAATCATTGCTACATGCACCGCCAATGAGAGCTTGAGAGCCTTCGCCATGCTCAGGATGACGATATAAAGCGACAATAAGTAATTAGCAATATATGGAAAACATTATTTTCGGTATTCGCCCCGTTGCTGAGGCTATCGAGGCACGCAAGCAGATCGAGCGCATCTACATAAAGAAGGGTGCCGATGGTCAGCTTATGAACGACCTTAAGGATCTTATGTCGCGCCACCATCTGCGCTGGCAGGAGGTGCCCATCGAGAAGCTCAACCGCCTAACACGTGGCAACCACCAGGGCGTAGTCGCCCAGATTGCCGCTATTGAGTATGTGGAGCTCACCGACATCCTCGAGCGCGTACCCGAGGACGAGACTCCCCTAATCGTGGTATTCGACGGCGTTACTGACGTGCGCAACTTCGGAGGCATCGCCCGCTCGGCAGAGTGCGCTGGTGCTCATGGTCTTATCACACCGCTAAAGAACTCTGCACCAGTAAATGCCGATGCCATACGTTCGTCGGCAGGTGCTCTTAATAACATTCCAGTCTGCCGCGTAGGCTCTATTCGCAATACGCTCAAGGCTCTGCAGACCGAGGGTTTCCAAATTGTAGCAGCCACGGAGAAGAGCCGCAAGCTACTCTACGATGCCGACTTCCGCAAGCCCACGGCTATCGTCATGGGAGCCGAGGATAAGGGCATATCTAAGGAGGTGCTTAAGCTATGCGACGAGCAGCTCGCTATACCGCTCATCGGCCACACCGAGTCGTTGAATGTCTCAGCAGCTGCCGCCATCATGCTCTTCGAGGTTGTCCGCCAGCGTATCGGTGATTAATAATAGCTATGGGCATCGTTCGCCATCCGAGATTGGGAGATATAGAGTGTGTACGTTCACTGCGTACACGCTCTATTCGTCTTCAAGTTAGGGCCGACGGCACACTACGCCTCACCTACCCACTCTTCACACCACAGAGTCGCGCCATCGCCTTTGCCGAGAGCAAGGCCTCGTGGATCATAAAGCGACGCGAACAGATGGCCAACCACCCCACAATCTCTCGCACCGAGCTCAACACTCTACGCCGTGAGGCTCGTAGGACGATACCCGCACTCGTTGCCACCCTTGCCCAACGCCACGGCTTTCGCTACACCTCGCTACGTATCTCCTCAGCACGTACACGCTGGGGCTCATGCAGCGGCAAAGATGGCATAAGCATCTCGCTCTACGTTATGCTCCTCCCCGACCATCTGCGCGAGTTTATCGTCCTCCACGAGCTCTGCCACACCCGCCACCACAACCACTCGACAGACTTCCACGCACTCTTAGACACCCTATGCGAGGGCAAAGAGAAGGCCCTTAACCGAGAGTTAAAGGCCTACAAAATTCCACACCTAAGCGAGTAGTCAAAGCTGCTCTATATGCACGAAGTCAGCGGTTGCTATCTCTGGCTTTGTGGCAAAAAGGCCGAACACCGCCGAACCAGAGCCCGACATCGAGGTATAGAGCGCCCCTCTCTCCATAAGATGCTGCTTGATTGCCGCAATGTGCGGATGTGCCTCGAAGATATGCGGCTCAAAATCGTTAACGATACTACCCTGCCACTCCTCTATTGGTCGCGCCAACAGCTCCACAAGCGACTGGCTGGGCACATGCGGCTTCACGCCACGATATGCCTCGGCCGTAGATACCCCTTCTGAGGGTTTAACAACCACGAGCCACAGCCCCCTTAAGTCCACATCTATCGCTCGCATTATCTCGCCACGCCCAGTGCATAGCTGCGGGGTGTTATAGACAAAAAACGGCGTATCGCTGCCCAGCTCCGCTGCCAACGCTGCCAACGTAGCTCTGTCAAGGCCAAGCGCATATAGCTCATTGATAGCCAAAATCACAGCCGTAGCATCCGACGATCCACCACCAAGACCAGCACCAAAGGGCACACGCTTGTCGAGCGTGATGCTCACCCCACCCACGCCATAACGCTCCTGCATAAGGCGTGCTGCACGTACACAGAGGTTATCACTCGCAGGACAATCAACCACAATGCCCAGGCCAGCAAAGCGCACATGCTCACCATCGCAACGCTCCACGTCGACAACGTCATACAGCCCCACAACGGGGAGCATAACGGTCTCAAGCTCATGGTAGCCATCCTCGCGCTTACGTGTGACGTATAGTCCGAGGTTTATCTTACAGTTAGCACGAATCTGCATACGTTACATCATGCTAACAATACAGAACGGAACACACATGCCGAGTACGATGGTGATGACAAAGAGCCACACGGTCAATCGTGCAAAGCGTATCGATTTTTTTCCATACTGCTCAGCACCTGCCTGGTTACCCACATTCCAACAATTATCCGACTTGAAGTAGTAGATGAACGCCACAATACCCAGCGGCCAGAAGAAGAGCAACGAGATGATACACCACGCAAGGCTGGTATAGGGGTTTTCACCCAAGTTTGCCCTCTGTTGCGTAGACCCTTCGGCGGGCATATAGTGTCCGCAATGTGGGCATACGTTGATGGTCGATGCCACCAATCCGCCACACTCAGAACAACGACGAGCTGACATAATCACAAATATATTGGTTAATACTTCTACAAATGTACAAAAAAAACTTTATCATCGCTACATTATAGCCATATAAATCGGTATAGTTGTTGGTGTGCAAAGGTTGAACCAATAAATTATGAGCTATGAAAAGAGAAATGATTATTGCTACACTCGTGACAATGATGGTTGCCACGGTAGCCTACGCTCAGCAGCCAGAGCGTAAACTTGTAGAGACATGGCGCGACGGTGACTATATCGTCGAGCGATATATCGTTACGGACAACAAGCCTCACAAGGCCGAGTATGTCATCCACTTTGCCATCAACTCCTCGACACCGAGTGATGCAACTGCCGACAACGACTCAGAGTTCAAGAGCCTCGATGCCCTCTTCAACGACATGATGGGCAACAAGCTGATGCACCTGAAGAACATCACCGTCACGGGCTATGCCTCACCCGACGGCACCACCTCGAAGAATGAGGTCTTAGCCAAGCAGCGTGCCGAGCAGATAGCCTCGATGATTATGCGACGTTACAACCTTGCCAACAGCAACATTACGGTTAGCTCAAACGTCGAGAAATGGAGTGCCACAGCCCCAGCCATCGAGCACTCATCTCTCTCGAACCGTAGTTCTCTGGTGCGCGTTGTCAACAGTAACGAGCCACCCATGACCATCGATAACCGTCTGAAGCACGAAAAGGCAGCGTGGAACTACCTCACGGAGGATGTTCTTCCCGACATGCGTCGTGCTGTTGTGAGCGTCACCTACACCGAGGATAAGACTGTAGATAGCCGCGAATATAACCCCGTACCACGTGAGGTTATTGTCGTCGAGGAGGAGTGCGTGGAGAAAGACAAGCACGACAAGTGTCCCAAGCATGACAAACACGATAAGCACAACAAGCATGGAAAACGTAAGCATAAGGTTGTCGACGAGTGGGAAGGTGTAATTATCGACTACGGCGCATCAACAGCTGGCGACCGCAGATAATAATTAAATAAAAATTTGCATAAAAGAATTGGATTTCGTATCTTTGCATAATAGCAAATACTAAAACCAATTATAACTATGGCAAATTTAAGAGTTTTGAAGAAGGAGATCGACTACCGCTTGGAGGAGTTCGTCTTTGATTGCGAGATGGCAGCATTCGTTCAGCCTAACAAGGAGGAGCAGATTGTTGAGCTTATGCAGAAGAGCGTTGAGTTGCGCAATGCACTTTACTGCAAGGCTAACAACCCCGCAGAGCCTAAGAACCGCTCGCTCGTAAAGAAGCACTACGCTGCTTTGCGTCGCGACATGGTAGCAAGCTACGCTGCTCTCTTTGCCGACCTCAGCGAGGTTTGCAACAAGTAGTCCCTCTAAGGATAATAAGGGCTGCCCGACACTTAGTTGTTAGGCAGCCCATTTTTTATACCCACACGATCACTTCACCTTAACACTCGGTAGGTCGCTCCATAGGGTCGTATAGTGTGGCGACTGATTCTCGCTGGCACTACGTATGCGACCACTACCCTGCACCGCAAGTTTCAACTTGCCACGGCCATACTCGCGGTTGATGCTATCGACCACAGCCGAGAGTCTATGCTCTCGCTCCGCAGCACCCACATCCTCGAACAACGAGTGCATTACACCATCCGCTGACATAATCTTCGTAGCCACAACACCCGCCTTCTTATACCCGAAGCCTCGCCGATAGAGTTCACGTGCCGCAGCCACAGCGCGTGCCACAACCACACGTTCGTCGTTTGTTACCACCGGTAGCTGTACGAGCTGGTTACCATACATCTGCGGAGCTGAACTTTTAAACCTATTCGTGAAGGCGAACACCGATAACTCCGCCGTAACGGAACCTTGCTTACGTAGCTTCGTGGCAACGGCCGATGCGAAGTTGGCCACCTGCTCCGAGAGTTCATCAACATCGGATATCTCCTCTGCAAAGCTACGCGACACACATATCGACTGCTTAGCCTCGAAGCCATCCTCAAACTCTATGCACGGCACGGAGCGTAGCTCCTTCCACGTCCTTACTCCTGTAATGCCAAACATACCACGCACTACCTCCTCCGCGAGTTGCGTAAAGTCGTATGCTGTATCTACGCCAATAGCCTTGAGTTTAGGCACAGAGCGACGGCCTATGCCCCATACATCCCCTATCGGGAACTTTTTAAGCACCTTTTCGATATCCTCAGGGCGATGCATATAGCACCCACCACATAACTTAGGGTACTGCTTGCATAGCTTCGACGCTATCTTCGCCAGGGTCTTTGTCGGAGCAATACCCACAGATACGGGTATCGAGGTGAGCCTTCTACAACGCTCCGATATAGCCTTGGCGTAACGATCAAAGTCTACGCCCTCCATACCGCGCAGGTCGAGAAATGCCTCATCAATGGAGTAGGCCTCGATAGCGGGTGCAAACTCCTCCAATACCCAACGTACACGCTGCGACATATCGCCATAGAGAGCCATGTTTCCCGAGAATACCGCCACGTTATGTTGCTCTACAATATGGCGTATTTTGAAGTATGGATCGCCCATCTTTATACCCAACACCTTAGCCTCATTGCTGCGTGCAATAGCACACCCATCATTGCTCGAGAGTACGATGATAGGTCGACCCTCGAGATCAGGACGAAAGACACGCTCACACGATGCGTAGAAGTTGTTGCAATCGGCCAGGGCAAACATTCGCTACATCTTCTTTATAACATACGTAACAACACCCCAGATAATAAAGCTATTATCCGCCGTTACGGTGATAGGCTTATAGTGCGTGTTTTGCTCATTCGCAGGCATTAATCGCACACCGCCTCTTCCAATCTCCACACGCTTAACCGTATATTCTCCATCGATATAACACACAGCTTTGCAGTTGTTATATGGGTCAACGGCACGGTCAACGATGATGATATCTCCCTCATCCATTGCAGCATCGACCATCGACACGCCACTCACACGAAAGAAGAACGTCGAGGCCTTATGTCGCACAAGGAGCTTTATAAGATCTAACTTCTCGCGCACATCCTCAGCAGGCGAGGGGAATCCCGCCTTCACATCGCCAAGGAGTTCACCCTCATACGAACCCTTGACATCTATACTATGTGGTACAAACTTTTCCATATTCAGATGCAAAGATAGCTAAAAATTTGCCAACAGAGATGCGTAACGCCATTAGTCATTCGCTAAGCAGGTATAAAAATAGTGAGCCTGCCAACACCATCGGCTGACAGGCTCACCAACTTAATATGCAAGTAGAGGATTACTTCTTTACCTCCTTTTTAACAACCTCCTTCTTGGTCACGGGGTGCATAACCGGCTTAGCGCCAGTTATCGCCTTACCAGGACGTGTTGCAGGTATAACCTTCACGTTCGACTGACCAGGGGTCAACTTCTCTCCATCCTGCTCTACCTCTGCCTGCTCAGGGTCAACAACAGTAAGATCCTTGAGCTTCACACGCATAACGATACCATCATTAGGGCCAACAACACGGTTACCACGTGCGCCATAAGCCAACGATGCTGGCACCCACATAGTAATCTCGCCACCTACGCTAACATGTTGCATAGCGTACTGAGCGCCCTTGATGATAGAGTTCTTCATAGGGATGCGGAGGTTCTCAAAACGCTCAATCTGTGCCTCTATCTGGTGTATACGCTCGTTACGCATCGTAGTATCAGCAAACAGATCACTCGTCTTAGTCTGCTCGAGGTTGTACTTAAGGTCAGCCATACGCTGCGCTGTCGACTCAACTGGCATACCGCTACGTGTGTACACCTCATAATCAAATGCAACAGTATCCACGAGACTCTGAGGTTTCTGTCCGTTACCTGCAACATCAATGCGGTAATAGAGAGTATCACCCTCTACTATCATCTGGCGGACATCATCCTGAGCTGCTACACCTTTAAGCCACTCACGAGTACGCTCTGCGTTATACTCTGGCAATACAACAGTAGCATATTTCGACATTGCCGTACGCACGTCATTACCAGTAATTATCATAAGCGAGTCTATCTGTGCAGGTGATTCCACAACTGTTGCATCCTCCATAGCCTTAAGCAACCAGTATGAGTTAACAGGTAGAGCCATACGACGAATGTACTTCGCAATATCATAGCCAAAACTCTTAGAAACTTTCTCACGAGTAAACTCCTCGTTGTAAATCTCGGGAAGAGTGAGCGTATCGGGACAATCGGTCTGAACAAAGGCATTCATGCGCTTTGTCATCTGGTAAGGGCGCGAACGCTCCATAGAGAAACGTGACATATAACGAGTATTTTCAGCCATGAAATCATGATTAATACTCTCCGATGCTAATTCCTCTAATAGAGTTGTGCGAATAAGGTCATCAATAAGCTCCAAATCTCCATTCTGAAGCGAAATGCTAAGACCGATATTCATACCTACTGCATACGATAGCGTGTCGAACTCTGCATTAGGGTCGTTGAAAGTTCTCGATGAATCGTTGTCGAAATACATCTGACGATCGCCACCACCACACGCAGTAAGCATTGCGAGGGCAACCACCGAAAAAAGGATCTTCTTCATACTATAAATAAATATTTAATGTGATTATCGTTTCTCAATATCAATCAGCCAAAGCTCATAGTAGAGCATCGTGTTGGGTGCAATACCCAACGAATCGCAACCCGCCGAGCCAAATGCGAGGTTCGATGGTAACCACGCCTCCATATGTCCACCCTCACCAATAAGTTTTGCAGCCTCGATAACGCCACGTGGCATGCTACCAACGGCAAGGCGCAACGTATCGTTCTGATAGTAAGTAGTGTCAATGACTGTTCCCGCCTGGTCTAAGATGCGATAGCGAAGGTGAATCGTATCGCGGTTATTGCGGATGACTCGCTTCATATCGCCAATATCTGCAATTTTATACGTCAGTCCCGAGTGCGTAGCCACAAACTTACGATCTTGTTGGCGCAGATCCTCCAAGAACTGCTTCTCAAAGAGCTTTGTGCGCTCATATACATCATAGTTCATATACTTCAGATATGCTGCACGCGCCTCCTCATCGTTGAGTTTCGGTACACCAGCATAGGCATCTCGCAGACCCTCACATACCATATCCACGTTGATCAACGAGTCAATACCTGCAAGGTTGCGACCGATATTCAAGCCAAGGACGTAAGACATAGAGTCAGCACTTGTCTGCATCGTAGGCTTCACGACGGTTGTCTTGCGTCCTCCGCATGCCACAGACACTATTATTAGTAGCACGGGGGCAATCCAAAGTACTCTTTTCATATTCTATTAATATCTATTCTATAAATTAACCGCCCTATGACCTATGCTCACGCTTAGCCTCAAGCATTATTATTATCGAACCGATGATGGCTGCCACAAACGATGCCATCAAGATTGCAATTTTACCCATATCGATAAAATCCTGATGCGTAGCCTTGTCAAAGGCGAGATTATCAACAAATATCGACATCGTAAAACCAATACCTCCCAAGCATGCTACAGCCACAAGCATCTTCCACGATGCACCTTGAGGCTTATCAGCAATACCAAACTTAACAGCGAGGTAACTAAAGAGTGAGATACCCAGAGGCTTACCTACAACCAAGCCAAAGAAGATACCCATACCTATTGAACCTAATTCCGCGCTATAATTAAAGATGTTAAAATATTCGGCCGATGTGATGTGAACGCCAGCATTTGCTAAGGCGAAGATAGGCATAATGATAAAGTTCACGTATGGCATAAGCAGGTGCTCCATACGGTGGCTCATACCAGTTGCACCATCCGAGATCTGCTTCATACGACGAAGATAGTATAGGCGCGACTCCTCAGCCTCGTGTGTATCCTCGATCTTATCTGCATCGACAATTCCCTTCTCAATAATATCAGCCTTATGAAGATAGTACGAACGGCTATAACGAGGCTGCGTAGGGATAAGCATAGCCATTGCCACGCCCGAAATTGTAGCGTGAACACCCGAATAGTAGAACAGCACCCACACAACACACGCTGGCACCAAATATGCGAAGATACGGAACTCGCCAATACGACGCATAAAGTAGATACCCACCATTATAACAATGGCGATGCCGAGAAGCATAAGGTCTGGTGTCTCGCCATAGAAAAGTGCGATAACAAATATGGCACCAAGGTCATCTGCAACAGCAAGGGCAGTGAGAAACACCTTTAGCGATATGGGTACACGATTGCCCAACAGCGACATAATACCAATAGCAAAGGCGATATCCGTTGCTGTGGGTATACCCCATCCATTCGACACGGCCGTTCCTGCGTTAAACGAAGCATAGATCATAGCTGGCACAAGCATACCACCTATGGCTGCCACCACTGGCAAGATAGCCTTTTTGGGTGTAGATAGCTGTCCGTGTGATATCTCACGGCGAATCTCAAGACCTACGGTGAAGAAGAAGATAACCATCAAACCATCGTTGATGAACTTCTCCAAGTTCATTGCCTCCGGGAAGAGCGTACCATTCACCGAGATTGCCAACTCCATGTGCAACAGATTGTGATACATCTCCGATGTTGCGGGCAAGTTAGCTAATAACATCGCAATAATTACACACACAACAAGCACAATACCACCTGCCCAAGGCGCTTGCAGGAAGTTCTTTCCGCGCTGTGAAAGAATGTGGTTGCGCTTAACTCTACCAAATTTTGAAAATACCGACATTTAATTGTTTGTTAGGTTAATGCTTTTGTTTTGCTGCTCCTTATTACTATTGTTCCTTCTATTTACATATCCAGCCCTACAACACATCGGGTGCAGGGTGGTTCTTTAATGACATACAACACATGTTGTATAGCAGACGTGCCGCAATAGCAGCATCGGTCTTATCATCCATATCAGGCACAACCTCCGTGAGGTCGAAACCAACGATCTTACGTCCCGAGTCTACGAGTTTACCCATAAGATAGACAACCTCAGGGAAACGAAGACCTCCCGCCACAAGCGTAGTCGTATGTGGCGAGCACTCAATGGTAAGACCATCGACATCGAGTGATATGTAGACATTCTCCGGAAGCTTGGCGATAATTTCATCGACAATCGTAGTCCAGTTAGTTCCCTCGAAGTGGCGCGACCAGATAGACTGCCCTGTAAAGAGTGTTACACGCTCATCGCACTCTGCCATCTCCCACTCCTCGGGACTAAAGGCACGCACTCCCACGGCTACAAGGCTCGACACCTCCGACACATCACGCAGAACATTATACATCACCGACGAATGCGAGTACTCGAAGCCCTGGTATGCAGGACGTAGGTCGCAATTAGAGTCGATATGCAAAATACCTATATTGCCATACTTCTCTCCCACGGCGCGAATGTGACCGTATGCCGTAGACTGATCGCCACCAACAAGACCTACGATCTTATCCTTAGCCAGCCAGTGGCGCGATTGAGCATAGACATTGGCATTCATCATGGCCGAGCCCTCATTTACACGACGCAAGCTACGCTCATAGACCAAATTGTCGAAAGGCGTAGTGCCCATATTCTCGTGAACCTTTATCACACGACCAGCATCGGCACGTAGGCGGTGCGACATATCCTGAATCGAGTAGTCGATAGGTACCGTAGCAATACCCTTACGCCAACTATACGGGGCCATAGGCTCGAAAAAGTCCACACGACGCGATGCCTCGATAATAGCATCGGGAGCATAAGAGCTGCCAGCACGCATAGCCACAGTCGTATCCCATGGTGCCGAGATAAGCACCAAGGCGGCATCATTAGGCTCGATGGGTATTCCGAAATAGTTACCATTATCTGGAATAACACCGTTAGGATTAAACTCTTTATTGACCATTGCCATCGTATTACTACATCTTTTATCGACAAAATATCGTGCAAAATTAGTAAAATTTTAACATTTTTCCTACATTTGCTAAAATTTTACTTTGTAAAACATCTTTTCAGCGAGATGAAGATAGTCATTGACAGAGCCATACCCTACATCAACGGACTATTAGAGCCGTATGCCGAGGTCGAATATTACGACGGCTGCGAGATAAATAGCGACATCGTTAAGGATTGCGATGCACTTATCGTACGCACCCGAACACGTTGCGATTGCAAACTATTAGAGGGCTCGCGCGTAAAACTTATCGCCACAGCTACAATTGGTTGCGATCATATCGACGAAGCCTATTGCCGCGAGGCGGGCATCATCGTATGTAGTGCTCCAGGGTGCAATGCTCGAGGTGTTCTGCAATGGGTAGCAGCTGCATTAAAGCATATTGCCACAATGGACAGAAAGTCGCCGAGCGACTACACACTTGGCGTAGTTGGCGTAGGCAATGTGGGTAAGCTCGTTGCAGAGTATGCCGAGGCGTGGGGATTTCGTGTACTTAGGTGCGACCCTCCGCGCATGGAGCGTGAGGGCGGCGACTTTGTAGAGCTTGACGAGATTATTCGTAGTGCTGACATAATTACGATACACACCCCACTCAACAAAACGACACACCATCTTATCAACCGCGATACGATCACTAAATTACGACCTGATGCCACGATAATAAACGCTTCACGCGGAGCTGTTGTCGACAATCAAGCCGTAGCCGAGAGTGGACATCGTTATATCTTTGATGTATGGGAGAATGAGCCCAATATTGACCAATCTGTGCTCCAGGGAACATCACTCGCAACACCCCATATCGCTGGCTACTCTGTACAAGGTAAAGCCAACGCCTCAGCAATGACCATAAGAGCAATAGCTTCGCTCTTCAACATACCGTTAACAAGCTGGTATCCAGAGAACATAGTACCCACTACTCCACACCATATCAGCTGGCAGGAGCTATGTTCTTCGATTGATAAGTATTGCGACATCAAGGCCGAGAGCGAGAGGTTCAAAGCCTCCCCCATGGAGTTTGAGGATATGCGAAATAATTACAAATATCGCACCGAGTATTTTTAACCCTCCACAGGGGTTGAGAATATCACCTCGTCAACAATAATATCGTGGCTATCCGTTGGTAACTCATCAAACATCTGACAACCAAAGGCTATACCTATCTTGTAGGCTCTGAAGCCGGGTAACGACATGTATTTATCGTAGAATCCACCACCGCGACCAAGGCGCGCGCCACCCTTAGTAAAGGCACGTGCTGGCACGATGATAAGGTCGATACATGAAGCGGGATACTCCTCGTCGCCCATCGGCTCCTCAATACCGAAAGCACCCGTCTGCATACGTTCAGGCGAATAGTCATAGAAGCGCATAACGTCGCCCTCAACGCGGGGCACGACCACACTCTTACCCATCGCAAGCCATCGGCGCAGTGTTTCGTCGGTTGGCACTTCATCCTTCATAGCGGCAAAAAGAGCCACACACTCCGCCTTCTGGAATTGCTCCGTAAGCTCCACCTCAGCAAATATCTCTCGTGCTGCATCGGACATGGCATCCGCTCCAAGCTCCTTGATTCTTCGACGCACCTCACGACGTATAGTCTGTTTTCGCTCGATTTTCTCCTCAAAAGTCATCCCCATATCTATCTATATTATATAAATAATGTAAATTTTATCAATTTTCCACGCTTTTACTATGTAAAAAGTGAGTTTTGGTATTGTTATTATGCAAACAATTCTTATCTTTGCAGTATGGTTTGGCCGATATTGTGGTCAGCGCAACGCCCAAAACACCGATAAACAACAAAACTATTTACAAATATAACTAAAATTTTTACACTATGAGCTGTTTTTTAACTAATTCATCAGTGGGAAAGAAGCTTGTTATGAGTATTTCGGGATGTTTCCTCGTGCTCTTTATTCTTTTCCACATGTCAATGAACCTTACTATGCTCTTCAGCTGGCAGGGTTACAACGCTATTTGTGAGTTCCTCGGTGCTAACTGGTATGCACTCGCAGGTACTGCTTTGTTGGCAGCAGGTGTACTCGTACACTTTGTTTATGCCTTCATCCTCACCATCGACAACTACCGCGCTCGTGGTAAGCAGCGTTACGCTGTAACCGTTCAGGAGAAGGGCGTGTCATGGGCTTCGAAGAACATGCTTGTTCTTGGTGTTATCGTAATCCTCGGTCTTGGTCTTCACCTCGTACACTTCTGGTCGAAGATGCAGCTTGTTGAGATTATGGGTCAGCACGCTGCTCTCGTTGAGGGTTTGGAGGTTCCCGCAACTAACGGTGCTGCGCTTATGATGATCACCTTCTCGAAGTGGTACAACGTTGTTCTTTACCTTGTATGGTTTGCTGCTTTGTGGTTCCACCTCACTCACGGTGTATGGTCAATGTTCCAGACCGCTGGCTTCGCTAACGATACTTGGTATCCACGTCTCAAGTGTGGTGCTAACATCGTTGCTACGCTTATCTTCCTCGGTTTCGCCGTTGTTGCAGTTTACTGCTACCTCACAAGCACACCTCAGCTTATCGAGGAGATGCTTACATACGTCGGCTAATATTTGAGTAGTTCTTAAAAAGAAAACAATAAAAACACAAAGATATTATGGCTTATACATTAGATGCAAAAACTCCGGCAGGTGAATTGGCTCAGAAGTGGAGCAATCACAAGGCGGCCATCAAGGTCGTTAGCCCGGCAAATAAGCGTAAGTTGGACATCATCGTTGTAGGTACCGGTCTTGGCGGTGCATCTGCAGCTGCTTCACTCGGTGAGCTCGGCTACAACGTAAAGATCTTCTGCATCTCTGACTCTCCTCGTCGTGCTCACTCTATCGCAGCACAGGGTGGTATCAATGCAGCTAAGAACTACCAGAACGACAACGACT
>CALBKP010000071.1 GCA_937895825.1 uncultured Alistipes sp.
GCGACCTTCAGTCGGAGCACGAGCGCTACCTCGTTGAGGAGCACTTCAAGCGTCCCGTAATCCTTATCAACTATCCTAAGGAGATCAAGGCCTTCTACATGAAGCAGAACGATGATGGCAAGACCGTGCGTGCTATGGACGTATTGTTCCCACAGATTGGCGAAATCATCGGTGGCTCGGAGCGTGAGGCCGACTTTGGCAAGCTTTGTGCAAGAGTTGACGAGTTAGGCATGAGCCGTAAGGAGCTGTGGTGGTACCTCGACACACGTCGTTGGGGTTCGGCACCTCACTCGGGCTTTGGCTTGGGCTTCGAGCGTCTGTTGTTGTTCGTTACGGGTATGGGTAACATCCGCGATGTGATTCCTTTCCCACGTACACCGAAGAACGCCGAGTTCTAAACCTCCCCGAAATGCGAACGACGGCGCGGCCTGTTGTTCGCATTTTTTAATTTAAGATTGTTAGTATGGCAAACCGACTTCAACAGACTATTTCGCTGCAGACCAAGATCTCGCCGCAACAGATACAGATGATTAAGCTCCTTGAGCTGCCGACGATGCAGCTCGAGGAGCGCATCAAGCGTGAGATAGAGGAGAATATTGTGTTGGAGGAGGATACCGAGTCAAAGAGCGAGGAGGGCGATGCTCCCGAGAAGATATCCGTAGAGGAGTATATCGGCAAGGAGGATGATACCCCGTCGTACAAGGCGCGTATAAACAACTTCTCAAAGGACGATAAGCAGCGCCCAGTGTATATCACGGAGGGTCGCTCGCTCGGTGAGTCGCTTATCGAGCAGCTACGCTTCCGCTCGCTCACGGAGGAGGAACTTATCGTGGCGGCTTATATCGTTGGTAGTATCGACGACGATGGCTACCTTAGGCGCGACATGGCATCGCTATCGGATGACCTCGCCTTTACGCGCGGCATGGATGTCTCGGTCGAGGAGCTCGAACGCATCCTTGGCATCGTGCATGAGTTGGAGCCTGCGGGCATTGGGGCACGCTCGTTGGAGGAGTGTCTGCTGTTGCAGATGGATCGTCAGTTGCTCGATAGCCATGCGAAGCAGCTTGCCCATAGGATTATATCGTCGCATTTCGAGGCCTTTGCCAAGAAGCACTACGAGAAGCTGATGGCACGTCTCGGTGTCTCGGAGGATGAGTTCCGCGAGGCTATAGAGTACATACGCACGCTCTCGCCCAAGCCTGGTAATTTATATACCGAGGGTGGCATAGATGCTGCCCCCTACATCACGCCCGACTTCCTGCTCGACACTACGGATGGTGGCATGCGCCTGCAATTGAACTCTGGAGGTATCCCCGAGGTGCGTATCTCGCGCCGTTATCGCGATATGATGCGCGAAATGGTTGCTCCCGACGGCACGGTGAAGGCTGAGGATAGGGAGGCGGTGCAGTTCGTAAAGTCGAAGATAGATTCGGCAAAATGGTTTATCTCGGCCATAAAGCAGCGTCACGATACGCTTATGCGAACGATGCAGACCATTCTCGATTTTCAGCGGGATTATTTCGTCGACGGCGATAAAAGCAAGCTTAAGCCAATGATACTAAAGGATATAGCCGACCGTACAGGGCTTGATGTATCGACCATTTCGCGTGTGGTTAACAGCAAGCACATACAGACCCCTTTTGGCATAATACTTCTCAAGTCGCTCTTCTCCGAAGGTATGCAGACATCAACGGGTGAGGAGGTGTCGAGCCACGAGATTAAGACTATCCTTCAGCAGTGTATCGACACCGAGGATAAGCGTCATCCGCTCACGGATGAGAACCTTATGGATATACTCAACGAGAAGGGTTATCGCATAGCTCGTCGCACGGTGGCTAAGTATCGTGAGATGTTGGATATCCCAGTTGCCCGCATGCGTAAGCAGATATAATGTGTGAGGAGATAAACAAGAGAGCCTGTCTGATGCATAGACAGGCTCTTGTTGTATATAGCGGTGGGTTAGAAGCGGAAGCCAACCGTGACAACCGCCATGTGACGCTTGGTCTTGGTAGAGAACAGACGGCTCTCGATATCCATCTCGGGGTATAAGCTGTCGATAGCGTAGAATGTCTGATGGCTGCTATAATTCGTCGTGCTAAACTGGTAGGCGAAATCGAGGTATACTATTTTGTTGAGCTGAAGACCAAAGCCTGCGCTTACGATGCTCTGTTCGGTGGGCATCTGGTGGCCAGCAATGATATCCTCGTAATCCTCGCGTAGAGTTGATCCACTCCAAATGTAACCGGCACGTACGGGGAGGAATGGCAGAACATAGACCTCGGCACCCACGCGCACGGTGCTACCACCCTTGAAGATCTCCTTCATCGTAGATGTGTAGCTAAGACCAGCGATTGATGAGCCCGTAAGACGTGTTGACTGATACCAGCTACGCTCGTAGTCGGCCGAGATGATGACACGCTTGGCGATGGTTGCTGCAGCGCCCAAGAGTAGGCGTGAGGGTGAGCGGAATCTCCACGAGTTAGGGCCCGCATCCTCCCAGATGCCTGAGTATACATTGTCGTACATGTATTTATTAGGGCCAATGAGGTAGTTGTCGGGGTTGTTGCCCGCGCTATATGTGCGTGACCACATCTCAAGGTCGTAGCGCATGGACACATTATACCACGTAGGCGAGTGGTAGGCAACGCCTATACGTAACCACTCGAGCGGCAGTGCCGTAATACCGATCTTGAAGTTGATACCCGAGCCCGAGATATTTGTGCGCTGAAGGTAGTCCATATACTCAAGCTGATAGGGGTACTCCTCGCCGCTGGGATACTGACCATCTGCATAGATGTAATCTTCGCCATAGAAGACATTGCGGCGGTAGCGTACATCCTGCATGCCAATTGAGGCACCTACGTAGATGTAGTCTTTGAAGTTCATGCCGAAGGTCAAGGCATACTCGCCGATGCAGCCGCGTGTCTCTACGGATGAGAACTGGTCGATGGTAGCGTCGGGCGAGATGCGGTCGATGAACCAGCCCTGCTCATCGTGGTTGAGAAGGCCATTCTTGTAAGCTGCAACGGGGCCCCAGTAGTATGGGTCGTTGCCAAAGTACATCTTACCCTCCTCGGTAGTCTGCAGCCCATCGACATTTGCCAAGGTGCAGAATACGTTAGCCATAGACTCGGTGGCAGCATTGCCATACGAGGCATTTAGCATATTCTGGTTAAAGTCGGCAATGCGATTATAGACGAGACCGAGGTTGAGGTTTGTTAGAGTTCCCGTGCTACGGAATACACTGAATACACCACCAGCACTCGACATGCCAAAGCGCTCGGTGTGATCCTTGAATTCCTGCTCCTTCTTAGGTACACCGATGTAGAACGAGTCGCTATTCTTCGTAGGACTCTTGGTAAACTGCATCATGAGTGAGAGACTAACGTTATTACCGTTATGTGCACCATTTTTATCCATTACATACATGCCAATACCTGCGGGGTTGAGCGATGCCGACACCATATCTGCACCCAATGCTGTAAAGGCGTTACCCATGGCCATCGAGCGGGCAGTGCCGTAGTTGTGCGACGTGAAGCTGAGGTTGTAGAGGTCGCCCCAGCTGATTATGTCGTTGTCGAAGTTTACGCCTCCGAAGTTTACACCTTGAGCCGAGGTTACCGTGATGGTTGTCAGCGAGATAAGTGCAGAGGCTAAAATGGTATAAATTTTTCTCATACTAACTGGTTTTACTGCTTTGATATCTATTGACAAGGAGCATGCCGCTCTGTGTGCGACATACTCCTTATACGTTGCTTAGCGTCGTGATGATGTGCTGCCGCCACCACTGCGACTGCCTCCGCCACTACGTGTGCCGCCACCAGAGAACGAGCCAGAGCCAGACGAGCGGTTGTATCCCGATCCGCTATTTACCATGCCGTCGCGTCCCGATGATGAGCGGTTGTAGTTTGAGTTGTTGTTAGTCGAACCGCTACGATTCGATAGACCAGTGCCCGTGCGGAAGTGGTTGCTATGCTGTGCATTGCTTGACGTACGGTCGTTGCGTGTCACGCGCTCCGACGTGTTGTTGCGATTGCCCGTAGGCTTTGTAGGAGCTACGCCGTTATTGCCCGGAGCGTATGTTCTACGGTCGTTATAACCCGTGCTCACGGCACCACGGCCGCCGCTGCCACCACGACTGCCCGATGTGCCGAAGTTACGATTCGACGTGGGTGATGTGTAGCGTGAAGCTGTATGATGGCGGTCACCATTCATGTTGTGGTCGTGACCTCCTCCAGGGCCATGGCCAGGACGATGCTGTGGGGGCATCGGTGGGTGGTGTGGGTGAGGAGGATAGGGGTAGTAGCCTGGGTAATACGGATAGTAACCAGGGTAGTAGGGGTAATATCCTGGGTAGTAGTACGGATTGTAGCAAATCGTCCAGTTCCAGTCGTACCACGAGTAGCGAGGATAGCCCCACCATGAGTAGTAGAAGGGATCTACGTACATGTTCCAGCCATAAGTCCAAGGCGAAGCATAGATGCCAAATGTAACGTTCGTAGCACCCCACGAGCCAAACATCGAAGTAATGTACTTAGGCTCAACCCATACCTGATCGCCCGAGACCATCACGTTGTAGAACGCAGGGTCGTAGGCCGAGGCGTAGAACATAGCGTCGCGCATCGACAGGTCGTAGTAGGTCATAGGCATACGATACGTTGGCGAGTTGAAACCGTAGAGACGACGTGCGTAGGCACTCTCGTAGTCTGTGGCAAGTACCGAGGTGAACGATGGATCCTCGCTCATCATAGCGTTGTACTCCGCCTCGGCGATCATGGCCTCATACTTAGCCTTACGAGCCTCAGCCTGCGCCTTCTCTGCCTCGGCCATGGCGGTAAGCTCGCGTGCCACTGTCTCGCGGTTATCGGTTCTATACAGATCATTTGATCCATACGTCGACGAGTTCATCATCGCCGTACAGCTTCCGAGTAGCATAGCCACCAGAGCCATCGTTATTATACCAATTGATCGTTTCATAATATCTAAATGTTAGTTTCCTTTTACTATAACAAAGTTAACTCTCTGCATAATCTTTGCGAACCACTTTTAGTGTGAGTCGCCCAAGATGCAGGGTGAATCGCCTATTGTAGTCGGTAAAGTGTCATATTTTAGCTACTTCGCCACCTCGCGGCGGTTTATCAGCGCGTGGGTTATCGTTAGCTCGTCGACATACTCCAGCTCGTCACCAAAGCCAATGCCACGGGCTATCGTCGTAACCCTAACATCGGGGAAGGCTTTCAGGCGGCTAAGTAGATAGAAGAGCGTGGTCTCGCCCTCTACCGAGGTAGAGATTGCGATGATAACCTCCTTAATTTCTCCCGTTAGTAGCTTGTCGCACAGTAGGTCGATCTTTAGATCCGACGGGCCTATGCCCTGCATCGGTGAGATAACGCCTCCAAGTACGTGGTACATGCCGTGGTACTGCCCCGTGTTCTCTATCGACATAAGATCCTGCACCTGCTCCACAACGCATATCAGCGAGCGGTCGCGTCGCTCATCGCAACATATCGGACACAGATCGCTATCCGAAAGGTTGTTACAACTGCGGCAGTAGCGAATGTCGTGCCGAAAACGTGCGATGCTGCTCGAGAGCGAATCTACGGTCTCGGGCTCCATCTTCAGGATGTGCATAGCCAGGCGTAGTGCCGTGCGGCGACCGATGCCAGGGAGTCGCTGAAGCTCGCTACATACATTCTCTAATAGTCGTGACATCGCACTATAAAGTTAAATCTCCTCAATATTTGCCTCACGAATCCAACCCTTCTCACCATCGGCAAAGAGTATCTCGCACCAGCTGTCGTGGTTGCGTAGTACCTCTACGGTGACACCCTGCGACGGACGACGGATAATCTTCGATGCGCTATCGGGCGATGCGTGTACGGGCGTTGTGTCGTTGCAGATGACCACGGCGCGGTTATCCTCATTTACAGCCGAGCGACTTGATATGGCTAATGCCGTGGCGAGGATAAAGACAATGGCTGCAATGATGGCAATGAAGAAGCCCGCCTTGCGTAGCACGATACGCTCCGAGAGGAGGTATAGTAGCGTGAGCGTCAACGTTATGACAAGAGTCACGATTGATATCACGACCCAGCCGTTCGAGGTGGTCATATTGCGTAGCGCAAGCCAAATGTTCGTTAGGAATGCATTGGGCACTGCCTCCGTGTCGTTTGTATGGTCGATGGCCAAGTCGAGGTTGTAGCGTGCATCCTCCATTGCGGGGTTGAGTCTTAGGGCGCGGTGGTAGTTAAGTATTGCGCGGCCGAGCTCGCCGTGGCTAAATGGACGTGATGTGCCAGGGGTCTGTTGCTGGCCTAACTTGAAGTATGCGCCTGCGAGGTTGTAATATACGTCGGCCGAGGCCTCATCGAGGGCAATAATCTGCTCGAAGAGCTCAACTGCGCGACCATAGTCGCCACCCTGGTAAGCGGCAGTAGCCTCAGCCCAGTACGCCTCGGATGTTGTGCGGGCATCGGCAGCGTGGCTTGCTGCAGGTACCAGGAGCATGAGTCCTACCGCCATAATACCTATTATCTTATATATAGCTTTCATCGTTTATCGTTTTACAACCTCCTCAATTTTAGAAATAACATCTGCGGCAAAGGCATATACCTCGCTCATATCACCATCCGTCGAGGGGGCATACTGAGCCTCCTCCGAGCGCGATATTATCTCACAGAACTGCTCGGCGGTGTCGACTGCCACACCACGGCGATAGAGCTCCTCACGGATTGCCTCCTTCGTGAGGTTCGATACAGGAATATTGAACTTATCGCTAATGTATCCCCACATGGCGTGTAGCATCTCCTCGTAGAAGGCGTGGCGATTGCCCTCCTCCATCGAGCGTTGTGCCATGCGTAGACGTTGCACGGCTACCTTATCGGCACGTTTCATGCGGCGTGCCACGATGTTACGGTTGTCGCGGATGCGCTTTCTGAGTGCTACGTAGGCGATGACAAAGAGTGCGACGATAACAACGATGATTAGCCAGTATGCGGGGCTGAGAACCATCATTGCAGCAGCCTTATGTGGTAGCTTGCCGGTGTGGATAAAGCGTATGTCGCGGTCGAGCTGGCGCATCGAGCCTCCATAGCCTATGTAGTTGCCAATGGCGGGTGCTGTGTCGCTCCTGCCATCGTCGGTGACGGTGATGGTCATAGGCTCGGTAGAGAGCGTATGATACTCGCCCGTTTCAGGGTTGAAGTAGCTAAAGAGCACGGGCTCGATCTTAAACTCGCCACCCGAGCGTGCCACGAAGGGATATGTATAAGTGATACTTCCCGACGTGCCAGTAGCCGTGGCCTTCACGTTGTCAACGACCTTGGTGTCGTACTTCTCGAATGACTCGGGGAGCGTGAGCTGTGGAGCTGTGATAAACTTAAGATTTCCACTACCCGAGATGGTTATCTCGATCTGGTCGGCCGAGTTACTCTCTAACTTGTTTGCGGGCATGCGACTCGATAGGTTGAAGCTACCCACAGCGCCGTTGAACGAGGCGGGAGCACCAGCGGGGAACGCCTTGACGTTGATGGTAACGGGGGCTGTCTTAAGCTCGCGCGAGACGTGATAGACCTGTCGGCCACCAAAGAAGGGGTCGTAGTGGCGGTTATCCTGCACGACAACCTGGGCGAGAACCTTCATCGTCGCTGCGGGGATGACGATGCGGCCACTCTCCTGGGGTGAGAGTAGCAGTTCGTTTATCTTGTATGCCTCGTATATGCGACCATTGAGTTGCTCGCGCGATGGTGTGTTGTCGAACGTGAGCTCTTGCGACCAGAAGCCATCGAACGATGGCATATCGAGGCTCTCGATATTGTCGATATTAACGCGGGTGTAGAGCATGAGTGATGCTCGTATTGATTCACCCTTATATACCTCCGTGTTCGACACCTTCAGTCGTAGCAGGATGTCGTCCTTGGCTATGCGGCTCTCGGGTGTACGTGTGGTCTGCTCGCCCTGCGAGGAACTCTTCTCCTCCTTCTCGGCGACTACCTCGATGGGCTGGGGCTTGGTACTATATCTCTTGCCATCAACCGTAACCGAAGCACTGCCGATGGTGAATGTGCCACTTGTCGAGGGCAGCAGTACGAAGGTGTATGAGCAACTGTAGCTCGATGACTGCTTGCCATTGACAAACTGTATGGAGTGTCCCGTAGAGACCGAGGGGCCTGCGATGACCTCGAAGCCCTCGAACGTGGGGGCCTCGAAACTATCGCGCTCAGGCTCGGCATCTACCGAAAACTCAACACGAAATGGTTGGCCGAGGGCTGTTAGCGCAGGGGCATCGGCCGTAAACAATACTTGTGCCGATGCCACCCACGCCGAGGCGAGTGCCACAACAACAAGCATAATTCTTAACAATACTTTCATTACAAAACTCTTCAAATCCAATCCGATATTTATGGAACGCTTCGGCGGGCGTTTTATTGTTAAAGTTGCCCGACAGGGTCGCTTTGTCGTCGTGCGACCCTGCGAGACAACATTTTGAGCCGTCGATTAGTGCGCGAAGTCGGCGAAGAAGTCGTTGCCCTTATCATCGACGATGATAAATGCAGGGAAGTTCTCCACATAGATCTTGCGTACTGCCTCCATGCCGAGCTCCTCGAAGTCAACAACCTCTACCTTCTTGATAGAGTTCTTTGCAAGGATAGCTGCGGGGCCACCGATAGAGCCGAGGTAGAAGCCACCGTTAGCCTTGCAAGCATCGGTCACCTGCTGTGAGCGGTTACCCTTAGCCACCATTACCAACGAGCCACCAGCCTTCTGGAAGAGGTCTACGTATGAGTCCATACGGCCTGCTGTTGTGGGGCCGAACGAACCTGATGCCATACCTGCGGGTGTCTTAGCGGGGCCGGCGTAATATACGGGGTGGTTCTTGAAATAGTCGGGCATAGGTTTACCCTCGTCAAGCATCTGCTTGATGCGTGCGTGGGCGATATCGCGAGCTACAACAAGTGTACCCTTGAGGTTGAGGCGTGTCTTGATGGGGTACTTCGAGAGGATCTCACGCACCTTGTCCATACCCTCGTCGAGGTCGATATCCACGGCGGGCGACATTGCGGGAGCCTCAGCAGGAAGGAAGCGTGCGGGGTT
>CALBKP010000072.1 GCA_937895825.1 uncultured Alistipes sp.
TATTGAAGGAGCTTCGTCGCCGTCAGTACTTCACTAAGCCCTCAATCGCTAAGCGTGAGGCTATGCAGCACGCTATCTACGTTGAGCACACTTACCGTCAGGAGGAGTAGTACGACATACTAAGATAAAAGATAAGAGCCACTGCAAATGCAGTGGCTCTTATCTTTTATCTACACCCTAATAAGCGAAACAATACGTTCGAGCCACACTCTATCCACCTCATCAAACGTGGCAAGATGCTCACTGTCAATATCAAGTACAGCAACAATCTTATCGTCGAGCCACACAGGAACGACAATCTCACTACGCGATGCGCTACTACAAGCAATATGCCCAGGGAAGGCATTGACATCGGGGACTACCTGCGTTATTCGCTCACGCCACGCTGTACCACACACACCACGTCCATAGGCTATACGAGTACAAGCAATTGGCCCTTGAAATGGGGCTAAAACAAGTTCATCACCCACAACACGATAAAATCCCGTCCACCAAAAGCCAAAGGTACTATGGATAAGTGCCGCAACATTTGCCATCACGGCAATCACATCACTCTCACCCTCCACAAGCGTCTCAACCTGCCTATAAAGTAGTTCGTATTTCTCCTGTTTTGTTCCTGAGGCTATCTCAAAATTCTCTATATGCATATCAGTATTAATTCTGTGGTTCATTACAATAGCAAATATAGACATTATTTGTCATTTTGACCTATTTGTATTATTAATTGTTTTGCTGTATAAAAGTCGACACGAACACGCAATATTGGGAATATTCGATTTTTTGACCAAAAAGCACTTCTACCATTACACCTCATAACACACTGTTAATGTTGAATATACATCATCAACCAACAATTAAAATATCAAAAATAGGTCATAGATTTAGGAATTTTAGAATATATTTCGTATATTTGTTTGATCCAAACACAAATATACTACTAATGAGAAAGATTCTAAAACCAAGAGACCACTCATTTTTTCTAAAGGCTTTTAGAGCTTATTTGCAATATGTCAACTCTGGACTATACTTCCGTAAGGAGCATATCGTAGGAATTGAGAATGTGCCCATCAATGGTACCCCCGTAGTTGTAGTTTCTAACCATCAGAATTGTCTGAATGACCCGTTGTGCGTGTGTCTTAACCTTACCGACCGACGCATGAACTTCCTTGCACGTGCCAACGTCTTTAAGAATCCAGTGTTCAACCGTGCGTTGCGTGCCATGGGTCTTCTTCCTGCATACCGCATGAGTCATGAGGGATTCGGTGCTATCAACAATAATCAAGCTACGCTCGATGCAGCTGGCCAGGCACTCACCGACGGTGAGACCGTGATGCTCTACCCCGAGGCTGACCACCAGGATAAGCGTTGGCTCGGAACATTCAAGATTGGTTACTTGCGCATCGCCTTCGGTGCGGCTGAGAAGATGGGATTCAAGGAGGATGTCATGATTCTCCCCTCGTGCAACCACTACTCTAACTACTTCCACGCACGCGTGGATATGCTCATTAAGTTTGGCGAGCCCATCTCGCTGAAGCCATATTATGAGCGTTATCAGGAGTCACCACGCGAAACGATGATGGAGATTAATGCCATTATACGCTCAAAGATTCAGGAGATGATGCTCCATATTGACGATCTTGAGCACTACGACCAAATCGACTACCTACGCGAGACGGGCTATGGTAAGAAGTATGCTAAGACTCACGGCTTCAAATATAGATACCTACCCTCGCGCCTACGTGCCGACCAGAAGCTCGTAGATGAGCTTCAGACGCTAACAAAGGAGAAGCCCAAGCAGATGGAGGAGATCTATCGCGACACGGCACACCTTGAGGCCGAGTGCAAGCGTCTCGGCATTCGTGACTGGCTCTTTACCAACAACCCAGGCATCGAGGCACCCATATTTCGTGGCTTGGGTCTATTGCTACTGCTACCACTATTTATCATCTCGATAATCCCTACGGGACTGCTCTTTATCATTCCCAGAATCTTTACTAAGAAACTGATCAAGGATCAGATGTTCATCAGCTCGTTCAATGTGGCAGTCAGCGCTCTTGTATCTATTCCTATCTGTCAGCTACTACCATCAATAGTACTCTGGATATTTGCTGGATTCTGGTGGGCATTTGGCTACTTCATGGCCTTCCCCTTCATGTTCATCCTCGTATGGAACTACATGCGCTTGTGGCAGAAGTTCAAGGGTTCATGTAACTTTGTTAGGCCTAAGAATAGAGCTGCCGTCGCAGAGCTTCGCAAACTACGCGAGAGTATCTACCACCGCTTAGACTCACTTATCAATTAAACCGATTGAGCTACTATACAATAAGAGAGCCTGCCAACTACTACGTTGACAGGCTCTCATTACACTGTTGTATATCCTAATACTCTATCTGTCTACCTTCTCGACATATACTGCTTGATAACGCCTCGCTTCGAACCACGGATAAACTCGATGAGGTAGTTACGTTCAGCACTCTCGGCAACCTCTGCCTCTGCCTTATCACAACCAGCCTGGTAGTTCAGCTCGCTCTGAAACAACACACGACAGGTGTTGTGAATCGACTCTATCTGCTCGGGCGTAAAACCTCGGCGCGACAAGCCAACCTTATTGATACCCGCATAGTGAGTCTCGCCATTTGTTGCGATGATATAAGGGGGAATATCCTGTGTCACAAGCGCACCACCCTGAATCATAACGTGGTCACCTACGTGAATCCACTGGTGGAGGGCTGCATGGCCACCAATAACCACCCAGTCGCCAATCTCAACCTCGCCAGCCAACGACACACGATTTGCAATAACACAATGGCTACCAACAACGTCGTCATGAGCGACATGCACGTAGGCCATAAGAAGGTTATGGTCACCAACAACTGTTGTACCGCGTGAAGCAGTACCACGTGCTATGGTCACACACTCACGAATATCGTTATAGTCGCCAATAACAGCCGTAGTCTTCTCGCCTGCGAACTTCAGATCCTGAGGTAAGCATGCGATGCATGCTCCAGGATGCACCTTATTACCCTTACCCAGGCGCGCACCATCATAGATGATAGCGTGGGGGCCAATCCAGCAATCATCGCCGATGACAACGTCACCCTCGATATATGCAAAAGGCTCAATTGTAACGTTCTTACCAATCTTTGCGTCGGGGTGAACGTATGCCAAATTACTAATCATAAATATCTCGAATTGTTTGTGTATTTCAATTAACGGTTCTTCGCAATCTGTGCCGTGAGTATAGCCTCGCAAGCGAGCTGACCACCAACAAACGCCTTACACTCGGCCGTTACGATACCGCGACGCATATCCGCGATATGGCACTCGAGCTGCAACGTGTCGCCAGGCACTACCTTACGCTTCCACTTCACGCCATCGGCCTTGAGGAAGTATGTGCTATAATGCTCGGGATCCTCAACCTGATTCAGAACGAGGATACCGCAGCACTGAGCCAACGCCTCGATGATGAGCACACCAGGCATAACGGGCTCATCGGGGAAGTGTCCCACAAAGAAGGGCTCGTTCATCGACACCTGTTTGATACCTGCAATGTCGTTACCCTCCATGTGGAAGACGCGATCAACGAGCAAGAAGGGAGGACGGTGAGGAAGGAGACCCTTAATGGCATTGATATCCATCAGAGGCTGCTCCTTAGCGCTATACTTAAACATCGGGCGATCACCGCTGCGACGAATCGCGCGCGAAAGCTCCTTCATAAACTCCGTATTAGCGAAGTGGCCGGGACGCGTAGCCCACACACGACCCTTGATACGCATGCCGAGCAAGGCAAAGTCGCCAAGCACGTCAAGGAGCTTGTGGCGAGCGAGCTCGTTGTTAGCGCGGAGCTGCTGGTTATTGAGGTATCCACCCGTGATGCGGATGTCATCCTTCTGGAATATCTTCTTCAAGTGGTCGAGCTGCTCATCCGACACAGGATTCTCCACAACGACGATAGCGTTATCCAAGTCACCACCCTTGATGAGATTCATCTTCATAAGTGGCTCCAACTCATGCAAGAATACGAACGTACGGCACATGGCAATATTCGAGGTGTAGTCAATCTCGCCATTGTACACCGCATACTGATTACCCACAACCTTAGAGTTATAATCAACATGCACAGATACCGAGAACTCATCATCGGGGTAGAGCACGATAGCAACACCCTTCTCGGGCAGTGTATATACCTGCTTCTCGGTCACCTCGTAGTACTTACGCTCGGCATTCTGCTCAACTGTACCAACCTCCGCAATACGTGCGGCATACTCCTTAGCCGAGCCATCCATAATGGGGGTCTCGGGGGCATTGATGTCGATAGTAGCGTTATCCACGCCAAGAGTCCACAAAGCGGACATGATATGCTCGATAGTGCTGACCTTAGCAGCACCCTTCTCTATAGTTGTGCCACGTGATGTGTCAGTGACATACTCACAAAGAGCAGGCACCTCGGGCGCACCCTCCACATCAACACGACGGAACGAAATGCCGTGGTTATCATCAGCGGGATTTACTGTCATCTTCACCTGAAGACCTGTGTGTAGACCCTTACCCTCGAACGAGATTGCTTGGGCAAGTGTTCTCTGTTTTGTTGCCATATTGAAAAATTTTTAGGTTTTCTTTCAACATTATATATTTAATGGCACAAATATACTAAAAAATTTAAAAAAAATTACTATTTTTGCTCGGAATATTAAATCGACTATGTCCGGCAACAGAATACAACCATCCCGAAAAAATGGGAACATCCGACCAAGACCCGAGCTACGACGCTCGAGCATCGACCTTGGTGACACTCGCTCGGAGAGTATCGGCGAGTGGCTGTACAGCCACCGTATCGGTTTATTGGTCGTAATCGTTGTATTTCTGTGTAGTAGTATTGCCTTAGCTACAATGCGTTACAACGTGGAAGTGCGTCCAGTGGAGTATATCGTTGAGTTTATCGAGGAGGAGCCTACAATGGAGGAGATAGAGCAGCTAAAGCGCAAGCGCGACATGCTTCAAGAGGAGGTAAACCGTCGTTTAGCAGCTGTTCAAAATGTGAAAAACCTCCAATCGAACGATGCATCATCCGAAGCTGGATCGATGGATCAGACATCGTTTGATAGCGATATGCAGCAGATGATGGACAAAGTTGCAGCCGATATGGCCACAAATCGTGGCGATTATGAAAGTGGCGTGCGCGAGGCAAAGGGTATTGGCTCGCAGGGCGCGGGCAGTGGTACTGGTGCAGGCAAAGGCTCGGGCGACAAGGGTAAATTCTCGGGTGCCGTAACCGTGGCGTACAACTTCACCGACCCCGTGCGTCACCATCGCGACCTATACGTTCCAGCATACCGCGCCAAGGGCGGCGGTGTAGTTATTGTCGACGTATGGCTCAACCGCAACGGCGAGGTTACATCGGCACGTATAAACTCATCGACAAACCCCGAGCTAAACGAACAGGCACTTGCCGCAGCACGTCATAAGCGTACACTATTCCGCATTGACGGCTCGGCACCAGCGTCACATCGTGGAACGATAACTTACACATTTGTAGCACAATGAGAAGGATGCAACATATTGGTATAGCCATAGTCTTCACGCTTGTAGGCCTTCTCCTACCAGCCGATGTTGTGGGCACAAGCCTCAACGCGGAGTTGCACATTGCTCCATACATCACACAAGAGGAGTCGCACTGCGAGGCATGCTTTACCGTGAGCACACAGCCGCAACTCTCCACCTCAACATCGACAATAACACCTCCGAGCGTAACGCCCGCAGTACGAACCATATCGCGCTCAAACCTCAGCTCAGAGCGCACGTTTCAATACTCAAAGGCCGTAAGTGCAATTGATACCACTACGGCAGCCTCACGTTACGGATTGTATAACCATAAAATATTGTTTGTCTCTCTCTCGCGAATCTACTACCTGAATCGCTTGATGAGGCTTATTATTTAGCTACGCTACGGAGTTAGATAATTATTCTCCAGCATTTAGATAAGTAGCTAATTAATAATAAATAAACAATATATTTTATGATTAAAACAGATATTTGCGAGGCATTGTATGCCTTGCCTGGTGACGCTATATGCGAGCGTCGCAAGCCGATTTGCAAGCCGTTGTGTGCAGCTATCATCGGTGCAGTTCTTTTAGTTATCAACTTTACGGCCATCGAGGATGCATCGAGGGCCTTAGGCATGACGCTTATGACCGTGGGCATTGTAGCTCTACTCTATGGCACGATTATGACCATTGTACGCCTTATGAGCGATGATCGTGTACCCTATCACGCGCCATCGAAGAGCTACTTTAAGAGCCGCGAGCGTTACTACGACCGCGCACAACTCCCGGAGCTTCAGCGCGCCATTGCCACTGGCAATCGCAAGGCTATTGACGCTCTGCCTTGTGGTAACGTAGCCGCCATAACACTCGTTGAGTGCTTCACCAAAGATCGAGGCATCGAGACATACGCCATCTACGAGTATGCCGAGTTTGGCTATCGTATCATTGGTGATGTCAAGGTAGTTGTTAACAACAAGTAACAGCAACCGGTAGAACACCGGTCGCAGCGTAGTTATGAAACAAAAAATTGTAATATATGCTTAACGAAAACTTTCTCCTTGTAGGAGCCCTGTTGCTCTTCGTCGCCGTACTTGCTGGTAAGGCGGCCTATCGTCTTGGTGCCCCCGCCTTATTGCTGTTCCTTGGTGTGGGTATGCTCTTCGGCTACAATGACTTCGTAGCGTTCGACTCAGCAGAACTTGCCGAGTTTATCGGAATGGTAGCACTCTGCATTATTCTCTTCTCGGGCGGTATGGATACAACGTTTTCAGACATACGACCGGTTATGGCACCCGGCGTGGTACTCGCCACGCTGGGAGTCATCCTTACAGCCATAGTTGTTGGAGGCTTCATATACTTCATAGGTCCAGTGCTGGGACTAAGCGTCGAGATATCGTTCCCATTAGCACTCCTTCTTGCTGCCACAATGTCGTCAACCGACTCAGCATCGGTGTTTTCCATCCTTAGAACCAAGAAGCAGGGATTGCAGGAGAACTTACGCCCACTACTCGAGCTGGAGAGTGGTAGTAACGACCCCATGGCATACATCCTTACCGTTGTACTCGTTGGCATCGTTTCGGGCGGCACCGACCTTAACTGGAGCGAGGCCATTGGCACATTCCTTATACAGATGATCGTTGGCGCCAGCCTCGGCTACGGCTTTGGTCGCGCAACGGTGTGGGTAATAAACCGCATCAACATACGTAGCAACGCATCGCTCTACTCCGTGCTACTGCTCGCCTGCGTATTCTTTACATTCTCGTTTACCACGATGGTATATGGTAATGGCTACTTGGCTGTATACATTGCAGGTCTTGTTGTAGGCAACCTACGCATCGCCCATCGCCACATGCTACGCACCTTCTTCGACAGTTTCACGTGGCTGCTCCAGATCGTGCTCTTCCTTGCTCTCGGCCTATTTGTAGATATACACGATCTACTTGACCCCGACGTGCTATATATGGGTATTGCCGTGGGTCTATTCATGATCTTTGTTGCACGACCCCTATCTACATTTACCTGTCTGCTACCCTTCCGTAAGTTTACCAGCAAGGCTCGCACCTATGTATCATGGGTAGGTCTACGTGGTGCTGTGCCCATCATCTTCGCATTGTACCCACTAACAAACAATGTCGCAAATGCCGACTATCTCTTCAACGTGGTATTCCTTGTGACCATCATCTCGCTCCTTGTGCAGGGTAACACCGTAAGCTCGATGGCCAACTGGTTAGGGCTGTCGTTCGAGGTGAAGGAGCAGACATTCAAGCTCGCCGTGCCCGACCACATACGTAGCGAGTTCTCTGAGATCGAGGTTAATGCCAAGATGCTAAAGCAGGGCAACACGCTTAAGGACATCAGTCTTCCTGGCCACACCCTTGTTGTTATGGTCTATCGTAGTGGCAGCTACTTCGTACCCAAGGGTCTTACGGAGCTACGCCCTGGCGACAAGCTCCTTGTGGTGTCTGATAACAACGACGAGCTTATCAAGAAGGTACAAGATATGGGCATTCAGAATATCTTCAAGATGTAGGCCATCGGACTAAACCGACAGCTCACAGCCATAACAAATTAGGGAGAGAATCGTTGATTCTCTCCCTAATTGTTTGGTATCAGACGCTTAATTACAATGCGTTAACGTGCAATGCAAGCGAGCTCTTAAGGTTACCTGCCTTGTTCTTGTGGATAATGTTGTGCTTAGCGAGCTTATCCAACATAGAGCTTACCTTGGGCAAAAGTGCCTCAGCTGCGCTGCGCTCCGTAGTGTTACGCAATGCCTTAACGGCGTTACGAGCGGTCTTGTGATAAAGGCGGTTGTGAGCGCGCTTTGTTACGGTCTGACGAATTCTCTTCTTCGATGACTTGTGATTTGCCATAGCTTCTTAATTTTTTGTATTTTTACTTTTATGCTTTTCTTTTTCTTTGCCGACAACTTTGTAAACGCCTGTCGACCAGCGCTCGATACGGCCGTAGCCGCTTGCGGATAGGCCTAAAGCCCGCTCCTAAATCATCATTCTAACCGCACGCACCACGCCCGAAAGCGCGACGCGCCAAGTGCAGCCCGTAGGAGAGTCGAACTCCTCTTTCAAGAATGAAAATCTTGCGTCCTAACCGATAGACGAACGGGCCAATCCACTAATGCTCAGTCAATGCAAGCAATTTAGCGGTGCGAAGGTACGCAAAATTTTCTATTTGACAAAAGAAAACGAAAAAAAAATACCAACAATCCCTCTTTAGGCTATCGTTTAAGGATTATCGAGCGCGTTGTAGGATTAAATGCCACGCAGTCGCTATTGAAAAGTCGCTCGATATTTCCCGACTGCACCATCTCCTCGGTGGTGAGGTGTTTCAGGCTTGGAGTATCGACAAGGGCAATACTATCGGCAAGCGATAGTGCTATGTCGAGTTCGTGCGTAGAGAATATCACGCACTTATTCTCATCGTGCGCCAAGCGTCTGAGCAACGTGCATAGCTCGTAGCGGTTCGGCAGATCGAGGAACGACGTGGGCTCGTCAAGGAGTATCGCAGGAGTATCCTGAGCCAGCGCTCGGGCAATCATAACCCTCTGGCACTCGCCATCCGATAGTGTCTCTACCCTACGCTCGGCCATAGCTCCAACACCCGCCACCTCCATAGCACGCACTACCTTAGCCTCATCCTCGTCCGTGAGGCGACCCATCCAATCGGTATATGGCGAGCGGCCAATGGCCACAAGGTCGCGGACAGAGAGTGCATCGGCATCCACACGCTCGGTATTTACAAAAGCAATCTTTCGCGCTAACGTAGCCGCAGGTATCGTGTCAAGCACCTCACCCTCAACACGTATCTCCCCCGCTTGCACACGACCAAGGCGAGAGATCGCCCTAAGTAGCGTAGACTTACCCGTACCATTGCGGCCAAGAAGTGCCACAAGACTACCACGCTCGAAGCGTGCCGAAGCACCCGAAATAAGCGTACGCTCTGCAAACGACAATGTTATATCCCTAAGCTCTATCATTGGCGGTTACGGTTACGGATTACTACATATATGATAATAGGTACGCCCAGGAGCGAGGTGATGGTATTCACCGGAAGCATCACACCACTACGTGCAACGACATCGCAAAGTAGCGAGCACACAAGCATCGACACTGCGCCCCACAGCATAGCCGCAGGCATAAGCACACGATGGTCCGCCGTACGGAAGGTCATGCGCGCAAGGTGCGGCATCGCAAGACCAATAAAGCCCACCGGGCCACAGAAGGCAGTAACCGTACCTGCAAGGAGCGTCGTCGAGAGAAAGATGATGACCCTCGATTGCATAACCTGAAGTCCCATCGTGCGGGCATAGCTCTCGCCAAGGAGTAACATATTCAGGGGCTTAATAGCCACAACCGAGAGTACCAATCCAACAACGACGACGGGCAGAAGGATGTGCAGCTGCTCAACGGTCACCGTTGATAGCGAGCCCATTGTCCAAACAATAAATGTCTTCAACGACTCGTCAGTGCCCATATACTGAAGTATGCCCACAATAGCCGAGATAGCTGAGCCAAGCATCATACCTATAATAAGTATCGTGTTGATATTCTTAATCTTACGCGACAACCACATAACGAGCATCAGTATTGCTGCCGAGCCTATCCACGCCATGCCAGTAAGGCCGAACGACATAACAAACGATGCCGAGCCCGAGCAAAGCATTGGCATAGCCATAGTAAAGAGTGCCACGCCAAGGCTTGCTCCCGAGTTGATACCCAGCACATAGGGGCCCGCCAGCGGGTTACGGAACAGCGTCTGCATCTGAAGGCCACTGGCCGAGAGTGCTGCACCTGCCGCAATGGCTACCAACACCTTTGGTAGGCGCATGCGTAGCACAATTGTCGAGATACCCGCATCAACATCGCCACTCGTAAGTGCTGCCCACACATCCGCAATGGGCACCTGCGTAGTACCCACAAGCAACCCACCGAGGGCAAGTGCCACCATTGCCACCGTAAGCATAGCAAAGAGTATCGTATGAAGTATATGTTCTCGGTTTGACATCGTGATTCTACTTTAATCGTCGGTGGTAATAGAGACTATCGTCGTGGCCATGCATAATATCAACCATATCGCGTAGCACAACATCGGGGCGCACGATGGCCGATTCCCAGAAGTCGCTACCACCGGCTGCCGTCTGACGCAGGTTATTATTGTAGACGTTACCACGTTTAACTACCTCGCTACTAACAAAGTGCGGAGCTACAGCACAGAGTTCGTCAAGCGAACGACACTGTCCCACATTGAGCCATAAATCGGCATCAGCGACAAGCAGCAATGCCTCCTCGAGGCTTATGCCACGCGAGCCACCCGTTGGGTTCTTTCCTTTATATATATACTCGCCACCCGCATCCTCCACAAGGCGCACCATATAGCTGTCATCCGAGGGCATATACCACACATCCTGATACGGCAGATTAAACATGACCTTAGGCTCGACATCCGGCATAACGCCATAGCGCACAGCCTCATAGCGCTCCATAACCTCCGAAAAAAGCTCCTCGGCATGTTCCCTGCAACCTACAATCTCCGCCACGGCAACCATCCACTCGGCCTTGCCCAGTGGCGACTGCTCAGTATAGTCGCCGAGGTATATATACGGTATTCCCAACTCGCGGAACTTAGCCGTAACTGCCGTATTCTCAGCAGTAACGCCATACATCAGCACCACATCGGGACGTAGCGAGACAAGGGTCTCATAGTCGAGGTTACTGTCGTAGCCGACATCCTTGACCTCGGGATTCGTAGCTACCGCCTCGTTCATGACATACTGCTTACCCGAGACTCCAACAATACTCTCTACCGCACCAATGGCATCAAGCATAGCCACATGACTTGTAGACATGCATACAACACGCTCTGCTGCACCCACTATGTACTGGCCATCATAACCCTCGGCCATTTCGTTCGTAGGAAATATCGCCAAGCGCTGCTCAACGATGGCATCACCTTGCCAAGGACGCGTGACGCTTAGAAGTGTAGCACCCCGAGAGTTGGACTTGATGGTAAAACCCGTAGCATGATGTGGGGTATATTCTGCCGTTTGAAAATCCACCAATGAATCGCCACTTCCATCGGCACAACACACGCACAATGAAATGATTACGACAATAGCGAATATTTTCCACAGAAATTTCATACGACAAAGTTACATTTTTTTTGTGATAAATTTGCATTATTGGGAAAATTATTATTATCTTTGCACCGCAAAACCAGTTCGGGATGTAGCTCAGCCCGGTTAGAGTACACGTCTGGGGGGCGTGTTGTCGCAAGTTCGAATCTTGTCATCCCGACTAACCGCTAAGGCGTTGAAAATCAGCAGACAATGCGGTTTCAACGCCTTTCATTTTTCCTAAAAACAGCCGTTTCGGCAATAAAAAAAACCAAAATTCTGCACAATTTCGCACTATTCGGACATATTCCGCTTAAAAATCCGTGCAAAATCCGTGCAAGTGGTTTCGACTATTACCGCTATGGCAACAACCAGCTTCTACCTCGACACCCGAGCGACAGGATGGGATAAGCCCGCACTCGTGAAAAATCGTGACGAGCAAATCAAGCGTATGGTAGATGCTCGACGAGCTATGCCGCCAGAATGACCGTCTCGACAAAGAGCATAAGCGCACCGAGCGTGAGCGTGAGCGTACAGATAAGTTGATTGAGAAGATTTTAGAAGAGAAATAATATGGGACTATTCGATTTTATTAAGCGTAAAGAACTTGCTACAATAGAATCCTTGCGCAACGAGCTGACATTAAAAGATGCGCACATAGCCAATCTTGAGCAATACGAAGGGATTGTATCTGTAGATGCCGTAATCAATGCAAAACAAGAGGAATGTAACCGATACGACGAGTATTTAACCACTCGAAAGGAAGAGTTAAGCAAAATTAATGCTGAAATAGATGACAAGCGTAAGCAAATCGTTCAACTCGATAATGAGATTTTATTACAGGAGTATGGTATTTATATGCCTATATACGATTTTGTCAATTCAGAGCAATATGCAGAGCGGCTTAAACGAGTACGTGATGCACAAAAACAAATGATATTAAATAAGCGTGCTGCTGTATGCCCAGTCCAGTGGACTGTAAGTGGAAGTACAAGCAAAGGTAAGCAGATGACGTCGCAGAATATTAAGCAAATACTACGTTGCTTCAATGACGAATGTGATGTCTTGATATCAAAAGTTAAGTTCAACAACGTAGAAGCCTATGTAAAGAAGATATATGCATCTTGGCAGGCATTAAACAAAATCAATTCCGCCAATTGTGTATCTATCACAGAGGAATATGTTAGGCTTAAAATCGAAGAATTGCAGATTGCTTATGAGTATGCCCTAATAAAGCAGAAAGAGAAAGAAGAACAACGGGAATTACGCGAACAACAACGAGAAGAGGCACGCTTAACCAAAGAGATTGAGGCAAAGCGCAAAGAAATAGAAAAAGAACAAAAGCATTATACAAATGCGTTACTTAAAATCAACAAGCAATTATTAGGATGCTCGGATATTGAGCGTGAACTGCTCGAGGATAAGAAGCGTGAGATACAAGGACATCTTGAAGAGTTAGATGTAGCTGTAAAAGATATTGACTACAGAGAAGCCAACAAGAAAGCTGGCTACGTTTATATAATATCTAACATAGGAGCTTTCGGAGAAGATATCTATAAAATAGGAATGACACGCCGTTTAGACCCTACAGAGAGAGTCGACGAATTAGGCGATGCCTCTGTGCCATTCAAATTTGACATTCATGCAATGATATTTTCGGATGATGCCCCTCGACTGGAAGCAGCATTGCACCGTGCATTTGAGCAAAAGCGCCTCAATAAAATAAATAATCGTAGGGAGTTCTTTAATGTTACACTTGAAGAAATAATTGAGGTAGTTAAGGCAAATTACGATAAGACTGTAGACTTCATTAAAACACCAGAAGCAGAGCAATACAGAGAATCATTAAGAATTAAGAATTAAAAATTCATAATTACTACAATCAAAACAAACCAATAAAAACTAACAACTATGGATGCTTTATCTATTATCATCACTTTGGTCAGCCTTGTCGCTGGCGTATTGCAGATTATTCTATTCTTCAAGGTCTGGAGAATGTGCGATGATATCAAAGCCTTGCGCCAACAACATTGCTCAGCATCACAATCTCCAACCAGCGGTTTAGGGGGAGGGCTGCTACTTTTGCTTGTGGGCGTAATTTGGCTAATATTTATTGTATTCTTGGTCATAATGTCTGTATAACCGATATGAACACACGCCTATCCCAATTTATTGACTACGCCACGAATGGCAATCGTGCGGAGTAGTTTCAGATACGTAGTAGCCAATCTTCTCATCCATCAATCCAAACAAACAAGCGACCTCGGCATACTAACCAAGATCGCTTGTATGATAATAGTATCACAATCGCTACTTACTATACAAGAACAAATCAGCCATAACGATATACTGTGCCACGCCCTCAGCATTAGGCGCATCGAACGATGACACAAAGCGCGGAAGGTCAAGGTCAATAGTCATCTCACCACCCTTGGCCGCCGCCATGTCGATAGTCCAATACTGCACATTCACGGGATTGCCTGGAGCCCAATTTGCACGGTCGTAGTTATACGTTCCCATCTGGATGTAGTTATCAGCATTCGAGTAGAAGATATGTCCCTCTGTAGCCTGCTTAACACCATTAATATCGAACGAATACCAGTTCTCTACAAACTCAGCCATATTCTCAGGCTTATAGCCCTCGATATCGGGGAACTGACCCTTATCGTGACCATGACCCGTGATCGATAGGCGCAACTCCATAGAGCCAACGCCCTTAGGGATAGTAACAATACGAGTGCCCAATCGCTCCTCTGCCTCAATATCATGACCCTCAACGCCATAAGCCCAACCACGATAGCCGCTATTGCCATTATTGAATGAGTCGTAGATAGGCACGATGCCTAACAACTCACGCTCTGACTCACCATCATAGAGCAGGAAGCGTAGCTTGAAGCTATGAGCACGCTCCTCAGTAGCATCGAAGCCACCGTAGTAGTAGGCAAACTCCACATTGCCCTGCAACAGTGCACGGAACTCTGTGACATCCAAGTAGAAGCTCTTCTCCCACGAGGCATCGAACATACCGCCAAAGGGTGTGATGGCGCGTGCTATCTCATACCAGCAATCTGTAGACTTGTCCTTGATGAATATCATCGTCGTATAGTCGTAAGCAGCAGGGCCCGAGCCAAACGAGCCCATTGTGTACTCCATAATCACACGCTTAGAGTCACCCTCGGGGAAGTCCAACGCGAAGGATGGAAGCTCCGAGCCCCATCCGCCAAACTCCAGGCGATACTCCTCGCTCGCAACCTCGGCCGACGGTATCGAGCTCACGGGGTTATACCTATAAAATGGCTTGCGCGAAGCATCCTCGACAAGTGCCGCTGGGTCAACGGGGGTATTGTTACCACCACTCGAGTCACCCTCGTCGCCACCACACGACGAGAGTAACGCAAGGGCTGCAAATGCATATTTCAGTGCTTTAAGCATAGACTAAATGTCGTTATTAAGCTGGTGAATATCTGTTTCGGTCTCGCGCTCACCGAGCAGGTGCTCAGAGAAGTAGTCGGCCATGCGCCAGAAGAAGTACTCGTTCATATCGCCAAAGCCGTGACGCTGACCAGGCAAGAGAAGCATATCGAAACGCTTATTCGCACGGATAAGAGCATTCACAACACGTAGCGTATTACCTGGGTGAACGTTCTCGTCGATATCGCCGTGCACGAGGAGCAGGTTACCCTTAAGGCGTGAAGCAATCTCTGGATTTGCCGTAATCTCATACTCGAAGACGATCTCGCCACCTTCACCCTCACGCTCAACGATACCGTGGTGCTTCTCGCTCCACCAGCGGTTATAGATGTTGTTATCGTGGTTACCGGCACACGAAACAGCCACATCGAAGAAGTCTGGGTACATAAGGATTGCCGCTGTCGACATAAAGCCACCGCCCGAGTGTCCATGGATACCCACGCGGCTAATGTCGATGAACGAGTGGCGCGCTGCAAGCTGCTGAGCAGCAACAACCTTATCCTTAAGGCCATAGTCGCGCATGTTACCGTAGCCGTAGTTATGGTACCACTTCGAGCGGTCGGGGTGACCACCACGGTTACCCACGGTGATTACGATGAAGCCTAACTGAGCAAGGCGGTCTGTGCGGTTAAGGCTACCAAACCACGACTGCTCAACAGCCTCGGTCTGCGGACCGGGATATACGTACTCGATGATAGGATACTTCTTCTCGGGGTCGAAGTCATGGGGCTTATACATCACGCCGTGGAGGTCGGTGATGCCATCGGCAGCCTTTACAACAAAGGGTTCTGGGAACTTATAACCGTGAGCCATGAGAGGCTCCATATCTACGGTCTTAAGTTCCATAACACGCTTACCGTCAGTAGTGTATAGTTCCGACTTAGGAGCAGTATCTACGCGCGAGTAGGTCGTCGTAAAGTAGCGACGGTCGTCCGAGAGCGAGAACTCACCATTAAAGCCCGTGGGGTCGAGCTGCTTGAGCCCCGTACCATCGTAGTTTACGCGGAAGAGGTGCAAATAATAGGGGTTCTCATCCTTATTGTAGCCCGTAGCCGTGAAATAGATAACCTTGCGTGTGTCGTCAACACCGAGAACATCCGATACATGCCAGTCACCCTTAGTAATTTGGTTTACGAGCTTGCCATCCTCGGTATAGCGATAGAGGTGTGCCCAGCCAGTACGCTCCGACCACTCGATAACCTCGCTACCGCCGTTAACAAGCGTAGGATAGCGATACTCTATCGAGGTCTTCATCTCCTCGTGTACCACCTCTGTAACCTCACCAGTGAGGATATCTACTTTGCATAGGTCTACGCGCTTGATGTCGCGACTCTGACGAAGCACATAGAGCGACGTATCGTCACCCTGCCATACGTGGCGGTAGGGACGCTGGTAGCTCTCCTTATACATCGCCGGGCGTGGGCAGATAAAGAGCATCTGTTCCTTATACTTAGCCATATCTATCTCCTTACGCTCCATTGTTTCGGTGTTAAACACCTCCAACCAGAAGTCGGGGCTCTGCTCACCAGGCATCTGATACTTGTAGCTGAAGAGCTCGGGGCGCTCCTTGAGGATGTTGATAACCCAGAAATCCTCGAGCATCTCGGTATTGCTACGCACCGTAGCAAAGTGTTTTGAATCGGGTGCCCACTGCAAATATACGCGGTAGCGCTCGTCGGGCTTAATCTGCTCGATGCAATCCTCAAACCAGTGGTAAGCATTGCTCTCGATGGCATCCGTGGTGATGGGGTGCTCAACGATGGTCGAGTCCTTGGGGTCGCGTACGAGCTTCTCGACATCCTCCGTAGTCATATACCAAAGGTTATAGTTCTTCTCATAAACAGCGATACGGCCATCGGGCGATACGTTAGCCCACTCGGGGAATCTACCCTCGCGCTCCTCCAACGCCGTAAGCTCACGCTTCGAGATGTCCCACTTATAATGCAGCACGATAGGTTTACCCTCGTCGTCCTTCTCCAAGTATTTGTTGTTCTCGACAACGGCAGCCGAGGGCGTGATGTCGAACAATACGTACTTATCCTCCTCGAGCTTAATATTGCTTATTGGCAGGTGCTCAGCATCAAAGGGATACGACGACATAAGCGTCACCTTCTCGGCAAGCTCGGCCATAGACCACAGCTCAGTCTCACGACCCGTTGCGGGGTCAACGATGTAGTAGTTGATGGCATCGACCGTCTGCCATTTATACCAGAACTTCGACGAGCCCTCAAACCAGTTGGGACGAACGGTGGTCTGTGGCACAAGGCGACGCACCTTTGTTGGCGAGAATCGCTCGGCCATCTCGTAGTTTGGCTTCACGGCATCTGGCTCATGTGCCTCTGCCACACTTGCCGAGGCGAGGGTTGCTGCCGCGGCAAAAAGTAGAGTTAGTTTCTTAATCATATACTCAATTCTCATTTTAGGTTTCAATAGGTGCAAAGATAATAAAAAGTGACGAAATTACAATATGTCATGATTTAAATTGTATCTGAAGCCTCGCTATGATAATGTTATCGTTACGATGGCAGAGGCACAAAAAAACGCTGACTGGCGAAAAATGATTTCACAAACAGGGTTGTTGTATGCGTGGACCAAGCATAACGCGCACCCCGATAACGACTAATCGAGTGGTGTTTACCACCTATTTTCACCCCGCATACACAGTTATTTTTCAATCTCCAAAGGAGAACGACGCTGCATCTTGCACATTCCGAAAAAAAACTCTATCTTTGTGGGTTGAAATCTTAACAAGAGACAAAACAAAAAAACGATATACTATGACACAGGAAGAATTGTTTAAGAAGTTGGTTGCTCACTGCAAGGAGTATGGTTTCATATTCCCTTCGAGCGAGATATATGATGGCCTTGGTGCTGTTTATGACTACGGTCAGAATGGCGTGGAGCTCAAGAATAACATCAAGAGCTACTGGTGGGATTCGATGGTTAAGCTCAACGAGAACATTGTGGGTCTCGATGCAGCAATCTTTATGCACCCCCGCACTTGGGAGGCATCGGGTCACGTTGGCGCATTCAACGACCCGCTGATTGACAACAAGGACTCGAAGAAGCGTTACCGCGCCGATGTTCTCGTCGAGGATTGGCTCGCTAAGCAGGAGGAGAAGATCGAGAAGGAGGTTGAGAAGGCTCACAAGCGTTTCAAGGAGAACTTCAACCGCGAGCAGTACCTTGCAACATCGCCCCGCGTGTTGGAGATCAAGGCTAAGATGGATGCCGTGCACACACGCTTTGCCGAGGCGTTGAACAACAACGACCTTG
>CALBKP010000073.1 GCA_937895825.1 uncultured Alistipes sp.
GGGGTTGCGGTTGAGCTCCAAGATGCCTACGTCGTGCAGTGGGAAATCACCGTGATACCATACTTTTGTGAGGTCAAACGGGTTGATATGATACTCCTTTGCTTGCTCCATCGTCATCAACTGCACCTGCATCAGCCAACGAGGGTAGTCGCCACGCTCGATGGCTTCGAATAGGTCGCGCTGGGGCGACTCCCTATCTTTGGCAATCACAGCCTCCGCCTCTGCATCGGTCATATTCTTTATCCCCTGCAACGTGCGCAGATGAAACTTAACCCATGTGCGGCGATTGTTGGCATCAATAAAGCTATATGTGTGGCTGCCGAAGCCGTGCATGTGGCGGAACGAATAGGGTATGCCGCGTGGCGACATGGTGATCGTAACCTGATGCAACGCCTCGGGTAGCAGCGTCCAGAAGTCCCAGTTGCTGTTGGCCGAGCGCATGCCAGTACGAGGGTCGCGCTTGATGGCGTGGTTCAAATCGGGGAACTTGAGCGGGTCGCGTAGGAAGAATACGGGCGTATTGTTGCCCACCAAATCCCAGTTGCCCGTGTCGGTATAGAACTTCATGGCAAAACCACGAATGTCGCGTTCGGCATCTGCTGCACCACGCTCACCCGCCACGGTCGAGAAGCGGACAAAGCAGTCGGTCTTCTTACCTACCTCGGCAAAGATTGAGGCACGTGTATAGGCGGTGATGTCGTGCGTGACGGTGAACGTACCATATGCACCCGCACCCTTGGCGTGCATGCGACGCTCGGGTATCACCTCACGGTCAAAGTGGGCTAATTTTTCTGTTAACCATGGATCTTGCATGGTCACAGGCCCTCGCGCCCCTATGGTTTGCGTGTTCTGGTTATCTGCTATCGGCCGGCCATTCTCTGCAGTTAGATGCTTTTTCTCTTTCTGTTTCATATTGGAAATATTTATTAGTCTTCAGCTTTATTCCCAATATTGTGCCATTAAGGTAGCTCGCCTTATAAAACAGAAGTCCGCCTCTTAGTTGCTCCTTTCTGAGGTTATAGCTCCCACAGTTTTTTTGTATTTATTATGTTGTTGATGTTCAGTTGAATACACAATCTAACTCGAACAAGAGTAGTGATAAGCTCATGCACGTTTTAGAGTACCCCCCCATAGTTATTGCACTCGTACCATAGATGCCGAGCGCCGAAACCAAGGGTTGGAGTATGCCTATCCTATCACTGTGGGTGATAATGTGTGGATTGGCGCGGGAGTGCAGGTTATGCCTGGCGTGACGATTGGCTCGAATGTCGTTATCGGCGGCGGATCGGTAGTGGTGGGGGATATTCCTTCGAATGTGGTGGCGGTGGGTAATCCCTGCCGAGTCCTGCGACCAATCACCGATGACGATAAGTTCAAATCGTGGGATAGAGAGTAGGTTGCAATGAAAATACAGAGAGAAAAAGTTTTGGCTTTTTCTCTCTGTATTTTGAGTTTGCATGTAACTTTGCGATAAGTTAAAGGTGGCAACTGTTGCCTACTTTTTACAACTCGTCCAGCCATTTATGTTCAGCGGACTCATAATTTTTATTTAACAATTCTTAACATTTACCTTAACATACTTTAACACAAAATAGTTGTAGAACATAGGTGCGTCCTCTAACTTTGCAGTAACTAAATCTTACAACCATGAGACAACTTTTATTGTTTATTGGCTTTTGGTTGCTGAGTGCGGTTAGTGTAACGGCACAGGTGACTATATCAGGACAGGTGAGAGCTAAAGGCTCTGGCGAGGGTGTCTCTGATGTTAATGTGATGTTGCAGAACGAGAAGCACACGGTGTTGTATAGCTATACGATAAGTGATGCTAATGGTAACTACTCGGTATCGTATAGTGGTGATGCTGCAACTATTGAGGTTGTTATTACAGGGTTTAATATTAAGGGGCAATCGCGCAATATCACTGCAAAGACGCAGAGAGTAGATTTTGATGTGGAGTACTCTGCATTGGAGATTAGAGAGGTTGTGGTAAAAGCAGAGTCGGTACATAGACAGGCCGACACGTTAAGTTACAATGTGTCGAGTTTTATAAATGTTACCGACCGCTCGATTGGTGATGTGCTACGCAAGATGCCAGGACTTTCTGTTGCAGAATCGGGAGAGGTAAAATACAACGGTAAGCCTATCAGCAAGTTCTACATCGAGGGTATGGATATGTTGCGTGGCAGCTATGGAATAGCTACAAACAACATACGCGCCGAGGATATTGCACGTGTGGAGGTTTACGAAAATCACGAGGCTATAAAGTCGCTACGAGGTGTCACGCTGCCAACGCAGGCGGCACTAAACATTCGTCTTAAGGAGAGTGTAAAGGGCACATGGAATGGTACTCTGCAACTTGGTGGTGGATATAGGCCGTGGATGTGGAATGGCGAGGTAGGTGCTATGTTCTTTGGTCGTAAGTTCCAGACTTTAAATATCTTCAAAACCAATAATATGGGAGAGGATGTATCGCGTGAGTTTCGTTCGCACTACGGCGGTTTTGGCGGTGTGGAGTCGATGCTCGGCATTCATAAGCCAACAGCGCCCAACATCGGACAAAACAGATACCTCAACAACAATGTTTTTGCGACCTCAATGAATGCGATATCGAAGTTAGGCTCGGAACTTACTTCTACATTGAATGCCAACTATCTGCACGATATGCAGCATTCCAAAGGTGGCTCTGTGACTACCTATCATGTACCTAATAGTATCCCTATAACTATCCACGAGGCTACCATGGCGAGTCATCTTATTGATAGATGCGACTTCACTGTGCAGTTGGAGTCTAATGCCGATCGACACTATCTCAACGAGCGAATATCGTTTGCAGGGGCATGGAATAGGGATAATGGGATGGTAGATAGCGACGGTGAGATTATTTCACAGTATTTCAAACTGCCAAAAATCTCTGTTGGCAACAACCTAAACATCGTAAGGCGTTGGGATAGGTGGATTATAAACCTCTACTCGGACATCAACTACGACACACAGCCCGCTGTGCTTGAGGTACGCCCGATGACGTTTGAAGGGGTCATAGAGGGTGATAACGTGCATCCAAATGCTGTGCAGACGTTATATGGTCGTCGGTTTGTGGCAAATAATCATATACAAGCAACCTATAAAATGCGCCGCTGGAGCTTTATGCTCACCACTCAGCTCAATGCCGATGTAGAGTGGATGGGGTCGTCGCTATGTGCAATGTCTGAGAGTGGCAATACTCTCCCTGCACCAACCGCACTCCGAAACGATATTTGCTGGTCGAGGTATGACGTAGTAGCAATACCATCGGTGCAGTACTCGCTTGGTCAGAAGTTGGTAATTCAGGCTGATGTACCATTCGATCTTATGTGGCTGAGATCTACTGATAGAATAGTGCAGACCACAATCGCCAACAAAACGAAGTTGATATGCTCTCCCTCGTTGTCGCTAAATAGTACCATCACGCACAACCTTAAGCTATCGGTGCGTGCTGGCTACAATGAGTTTTATGGCACACTTTACGATTCGTACCAAGGCTACATAATGACCGACTATCGTGTTATACAACGCAAAGATGGAGACATCAGCAAAACGCGGTTGCAGAACTATACCCTGTCGCTATCGTATGGTAATGCAATAGATGTACTCTTTGCAGGTATCGATGCGAGCTACTTTATATCTCACCGAAACTTGACGTATAATACTAACTACCATGGGTTGTTGAGTGAGATTGAGGCGGTGGATATGCCCTCATGCTCAAATGGATATAGCGCAAATGGGAATATAAGTAAGCGTTTTGATGTGATTGCTACAACGATCACCCTGTCTGGCAGTTGGACGCAGAACTGGTCGCAGGTGCTACGTGATGATGTGCCGCTATTGTCGGATTATCGTATGCTCAATGGAGAGCTAAAACTAAACACACGCTTTACTCGTGCGGTGCGACTCGACTACGTGGCAGCGTATAATAGAGGTGTCTCATATATCGACGGTGAGCGACTATCGGTAATAGACCTATTTAAGCAGAGGGCAGACCTCGATTTTATCATCGCAGAGCGGGTGATCTGTCGCCTCGGTGCAGAGCACTATCTAAATACCTCGGTTGGAGGTCGCAGTCGCAATGCCGTATTTGTAGATGCAAGCCTTAGGCTCAAGACCAAGCGTGTGGAGTACTCTATCGAGGCTCGCAATATTCTAAACAACAGAGTATTTGTCAATGCGACTAATAGCGATATTACAGAGTATGTATACTCTTATGAATTGCGCCCAGCATCAATTGTGTTAAAGGTTAAATTTAGTTTTAGATAGTTAATTATGAAGAGATTTACTACGGTTTCTATTTTTCTAATAAGTTGTTTCACACCAATATCTGCACAAAAGTCACATATCGCACTCGTCTGTAACGATGATACGGGTATGGCCTATGTCCAGGGTTACGAATACAATGATGGTTGCGAGTTTGTCTTTAAGGATAGTTGTCGCATAGAATGTGGTCATGGAGAGCTGAACTTCCCGATGGACGATGACACAGATGTAACGATGTTGTTAGTAACGGATAAGCAGAAAACCATGCACAGTTTGACTATTGGCCCATACGACTCGGTTGTGCTCAGCTACACCGATAGTCACATGACTATTATAGATGATAAGAGAAGATTTAGCAGGGAGTATGCTCGCTTCCGAGTCATTGGGAACAAATATACTGATTTGCGAGAGAGGCTCTATAAAGAACGCTATGGTAGTCGTAGGTACAAAGCAATAGAAGATAGCATCAAATTAGTAGAGCAGTACTATTACAGCGAGTATCCCTACTACATACTCAACGACCCAGAGCTATCGCAAAGTGTATATCTTGTTCACCGTGCAATAGCTATTAGGTCGGTAGATGGAGCTTCGGTCAACGAGTTGGACTCGCTACGCGCGACTTTCGCCGAGCGGTTGCCGCACGCTAAGAGTTTCATAGTTCGAGGTGATCGACATACAGAGCGCTCTAAGCGTGATAGGAATAGATTTAATCAAATATTACAACAATACCAGAAATAGCTATGAAACAGATTTTAACTACAGTTATCGCCAGCGTAGCACTCTCTACTGCTGTAGCACAGAGTGGGCCAACAATCATTGGTAGGTCAATGTTTGCTTGGTCACACACCGATAGACTTATGATTGGAATGTGTGATATACAGGCCGATTATGAGGTTTTGGATAGTTCAAAGGTCATTGTCGACTATAAGGTATCGTATCGCAGTAGCCACGATTCGCACCTCGATGTGAGATATAGGCTTCTTTGTGGGGAGCACACTTCGCTCTTCTATAGTGTGGCTCAGAAAAACGAAAATATGACGCGCTATAAAAATAGTTGGACTGATGAGGAGTTGGAGGAGTTCTATGCAGCAGGCACACCAACCCTTGTGATACCCACTGAGATATATTCAACGAGCAAGGAGGCGCGTGTTCGCCACAATATCCCATTTGCGGATAATGTAATGTATGAGTATCGCGAGCCCATAGCACCCATAAAGTGGCAACTAACCAACCAAACACAAGAGATATGTGGCTACCTCTGCTCGAGTGCCGAGGCAACGTTTGGTGGTAGAGTTTGGCACGTGTGGTTTACGCCCGAAATCCCCATATCGTCGGGGCCATGGTTGCTTGGTGGACTTCCTGGGATGATACTCCTTGCAGAAGATGCGGACGGAGACTTTCGCTTCGAGATGGAGGGCATATCGCAACAAAACGAGGAGATACGCCTCTACGATTGGAGCGTGCGGCAATTGACAAAGAGGCAATGGCTTAAGTTTGAGAAGAATGCATATCTCAATCCATACTCCCAATTTAGCCAAGGAGGTGAAATTAAGTTCTTCAACTCCAATGATATGAGCGAACTTAAAGATGAGTGGGAGATTGAGTACTATCCATTATACAGATAATCATATATAAATGTTTAGCCTCTCATAAAAGAGACTACCACGGGATAGTACTCTCAAACGTACAGCCCGTGGTAGCCTGCTTTTAGGATAGGTCGAAGATGAGACCTCTTATCACAAGAAACTACTTGAGGACACCGAGGTTCTTACCTACCTTAATGAAGGCCTCAACGCAACGGTCAAGCTGCTCGGTGGTGTGACCGGCAGATACCTGAACGCGGATACGTGCCTGACCCTTAGGAACTACGGGGTAGTAGAAGCCAGTAACGAATACACCCTCCTGCTGAAGTGCTGCGGCGAAGTCCTGCGAAAGCTTAGCGTCATAGAGCATAACAGCGCAGATAGCCGACTGTGTAGGCTTAATATCGAAGCCAGCAGCAACCATCTTCGTGCGGAAGTGCTCAACGTTAGCTACAAGCTGATCGTGCAAAGCGTCGCTCTCCTCCAACATTTTGAACATCTCGATAGATGCACCCACAACGGCAGGGGGCAATGAGTTAGAGAAGAGGTAGGGACGTGAACGCTGACGGAGCATGTCGATAATCTCCTTGCGACCTGTGGTGAAACCACCAACAGCACCACCAAAGGCCTTGCCGAGAGTACCTGTGAGGATGTCTACCTTACCACGGAGGTCGTAGAGCTCGGTGATACCACGGCCAGTCTTACCAAGAACACCGGCAGAGTGGCACTCGTCAACCATAACGAGAGCGTCGTACTTCTCTGCGAGCTCGCAAATCTTGTCGAGTGGAGCTGCGTTACCATCCATAGAGAATACACCGTCAGTAACGATGATGCGGAAACGCTGTGCCTGAGCCTGCTTCAAGCACTCCTCCAACTCTGCCATGTCGGCATTAGCATAACGATAACGCTGAGCCTTGCAAAGACGAACGCCGTCGATGATAGAAGCGTGGTTCAATGCGTCAGAGATAATAGCGTCCTCGGCTGTAAATAGAGGCTCGAATACACCACCATTAGCATCGAAGCAAGCAGCATAGAGGATGGTGTCCTCTGTGCCGAAGTAGTCAGCGATAGCCTTCTCAAGCTCCTTGTGCATATCCTGGCAACCACAGATGAAGCGTACTGACGACATACCGAAGCCACGCTCGTCCATTGCGCGCTTAGCGGCGTCGATAAGACGCTGGTTGTCCGAGAGACCGAGGTAGTTGTTAGCACAGAAATTCAACACGGGGCGGTTAGCCACGTCGATCTCTGCACGCTGGGGTGACTCGATAATACGCTCAGTCTTGTACAAGCCGGCAGCCTTAATCTCGGCCAGCTCGTTCTGCAAATGCTGCTGAAATTTTCCGTACATTGTAGTAATAATTTTAGAATATTGAGTTGTTGATAATTTTCACTCCCTTAAAGCATCGTACTGAACAGAGTAGCCACTATCCAGATACAATACGTTACAAAGATACTCTTTTTTTGCTAAAAAAGCAATACCCCAACACGGAAATATTACTCAAACTGGTCTAAACCCATCTTACAACGCGAAAATGGGCAGATAAAAAAGATGTGCAAAAAATGATGAAAATGGTTGTATATATAATGAAAATATCTATATTTGCACGGTGCAAGGAGTGTTAAAGCTATTCAAAAAACGACATTTTATAGGCTTAATATCCCCTTGCAGCGGATAGAATAGGTTGTATGGGGTCATGCCCCAAGAGATAAAGAATAAATTACGAAGATTCGAGATGAGATCATTTGGTGATTTTACCCCCGAGCAGATGCGCTACGAGAGTGCTGCAATTGCCATACTACCCGTTCCATACGATGGCACGAGCACCTGGATCAAGGGTGCTGACCGCGGCCCCGAGGCGTTGCTCGACGCATCGTTTAACCTTGAGTTCTACGACATCGAGACACAGACGGAGGTCTATCGTCGTGGCATCGCCACGCTTGAGCCTGTCACCGAGAGTAGCTCGCCCGAGGCTATGGCACAAGAGGTGGAGCGCCGCATGGAGCAGATACTCGACGATGGTAAGTTTCCTGTCGTTATTGGTGGAGAGCACTCGGTGTCGATAGGAGCCTTTCGTTCTATGGCACGTCGCCATCCAGGACTATCTATCCTCCAGCTCGACGCTCACTCCGATATGCGTGACGAGTATGAGGGTTCCACCCACAACCACGCCTGCGTGATGGCACGCGCCAAGGAGCTCACGCCATATATTACGCAGGTAGGCATACGCTCTTCAGCACGCGAGGAGCAGCACAACATCGACCCTAAGCGTACGTTCTACGCCCACCGCATCGCTGAAGATGAGGAGTGGCAGGAGAGGGTGTCGGCGCAGCTCGGCGACGAGGTGTATATCACTATCGACCTCGATGTCTTCGACCCTGCCTTCGTGCCATCGACGGGCACGCCCGAGCCCGGAGGCCTCAACTACCGCGAGGTGATGGGGCTACTTAGGCGCGTGATTCGTGAGCATAAGGTCGTAGGCTTCGACATCGTGGAGTTGTGTCCCAATCCCGCGGCGAAGGCCTCGGACTTCCTGGCCGCGAAGCTCCTCTACCAGATGCTTAGCGAGATATATGCCTAACGCGAATAACCAACCTAAATATATATGAACGAGTCCGCAGAGTCCTCATTTTTGTACTCTGCAAAGTAATAACCTAATAACCTAAATGTCAAAAGTTTTAATTATTGGTGCCGGTGGTGTCGGAACTGTGGTGGCACACAAAGTAGCAGCAGATAGTGCCTTTACCGAGATTATGCTGGCAAGCCGTACGAAGTCTAAGTGTGATGAGATTGCGAAGGCCGTGGGTGGCAACCGCATACAGACCGCACAGGTGGATGCCGACAGCGTAGAGGAGCTTGTGAGCCTAATGAAATCCTTCCAACCTGACATTGTAATTAATGTCGCTCTTCCTTACCAGGATTTGACGATTATGGATGCTTGCCTTGAGTGTGGTGTGAACTACCTTGACACGGCGAACTACGAGCCTAAGGACGAGGCACACTTTGAGTATAGCTGGCAGTGGGCATACCACGACCGCTTCAAGGAGAAGGGCTTGATGGCCATCCTCGGCTGCGGCTTCGACCCCGGTGTGTCGGCTATATTCACGGCATACGCTGCCAAGCATCACTTTGACGAGATCCATTACCTCGATATCGTTGACTGCAACGCCGGCAACCACGGCATGGCCTTTGCCACGAATTTTAACCCCGAGATCAACATCCGCGAGGTGACGCAGAAGGGTCGTTACTGGGAGAATGGCGCGTGGGTGGAGACAGCTCCCCACGAGATTCACAAGCCGCTGAACTACCCCGAGATTGGTGAGCGTGAGTCGTACCTCATCTTCCACGAGGAGCTTGAGTCACTCGTGAAGCACTACCCCTCGATCAAGCGTGCACGCTTCTGGATGACCTTTGGTCAGGAGTACCTCACCCATTTGCGCGTGATTCAGAATATCGGTATGGCGCGCATCGACCCGATCATCTACAACGGTGTGGAGATTGTGCCCATTCAGTTTCTCAAGGCCGTATTGCCTGATCCCAAGTCGCTTGGCGCGAACTACCACGGCCAGACATCTATCGGCTGCCGCATCCGCGGTGTGAAGGATGGCAAGGAGCGCACATATTATATCTATAATAACTGCGACCATGAAGTTGCCTACCGCGAGACGGGCACTCAGGCTGTGAGCTTCACCACGGGTGTTCCAGCAGCCCTCGGTGCCTCGATGTTTGCGCGTGGCATCTGGAAGGGTGCTGGCGTGTTCAACGTTGAGCAACTCGATCCCGACCAGTTCCTCAAGGAGCTTGGCGAGCGTGGTCTGCCATGGGTTGAGAAGTTCGATATCGACCTCGAGCTATGATAACAAAGGATAATATGCTTAGGGTGTGGGACTTGAACAGAGTCCCAACCCCTGCATATATCATCCACGAGGGCATGCTACGTGAGAACCTCGCAACGATTGATCGCGTGCGTAGTGAGGCTGGCGTGGAGATTATCGTTGCGCTCAAGGCCAACGCCACGTGGCATATCTTCAAGGAGCTTGCTGCGCACTCTGACGGAGCCACGGCGAGTTCTCTTTCTGAGGCACGCCTTGTTGGCGAATATATGGGTGTGAAGACACACATCTATGCCCCCATATATACCGAGGAGGAGATAGATGACTTGCTCGATGCTTCGAGCCACATAACGTTCAACTCGTTGAGTCAGCTTGATCGCTATGGCGAGCGTGCTCGCGTGCGAGGCATATCGTGTGGCCTGAGGGTCAACCCCGAGTACAGCACTGTGGAGACAGACCTTTACAACCCATGCATACCCGAGTCGCGCTTGGGCGTACGTTCTACCGACCTAAGCACGTGGCCAGAGGGTGTTGAGGGGCTCCATTTTCATTCGCTCTGCGAGTCACGCCCCGCGGATTTAGAGGCTACGCTCATGGCCGTCGAGGAGCGTTTCGGCCATCATTTTGCGAAGCTCAAGTGGATAAACTTTGGCGGTGGACACCTGATGACACACAAGGATTACGACGTTGAGCACCTCATCGCCATCCTCTGCTCGTTCCGTACGCGCTATCCGCATCTGCGCGTCATCCTCGAGCCGGGGAGTGCTTTCACATGGGATACGGGCGTGCTCATTGCCCGCGTTGAGGACATTGTTCGCAATGGTGGTCGCGGTACGCTGATGCTCAATGTATCGTTCGCCTGCCATATGCCCGACTGCTTGGAGATGCCCTACAAACCCACGATACGTGGCATGCACGACCCAAAAGATGGTGACGAGGAGTGGTGGATGGGCGGTAACTCATGCCTTGCGGGCGACATGTGCGGAGCATGGGCATTCGATGACGGTCATACGCCTGAGGTGGGTGAGCGTATCGTATTCCGCGATATGATACATTACACGATGGTCAAGACCACGATGTTCAACGGCGTGACACACCCTGCCATACTACGTTACAGCGACGAGCGCGGCTTCGAGATGCTACGCACGTTCTCATACGACGACTACAAACAACGAATGGGATAGCAACCTTAAAACTTTACACCTGAACGAAATGAGAAAATGGAAGGTAGATGACTCTATCGAGTTGTACAACATAAACAGCTGGGGTAAGGATTACTTCTCCGTAAATAACGAGGGCAACATCGTTGTGCGCCCCAAGGAGGGTGGTCCTGAGGTTGACCTGCGCAAGCTGATGGATGAGTTGCAACTGCATGATATATCTATGCCGCTGCTGCTGCGCTTCCCCGACATCTTGAACAATCGCATAGCCAAGATATCGAAGTGCTTTGACCGTGCCGCCAAGGAGTATGACTACAAGGCTGAGAGCTACATAGTCTACCCCATCAAGGTCAACCAGATGCGCCCCGTTGTCGAGGAGCTCATAAGCCACGGCAATAGCTACCACGTAGGCCTTGAGGCGGGCTCAAAGCCCGAGCTACATGCCGTACTATCGCTCAACTTCGACAGCGACTCGATGATCATCTGCAACGGCTACAAAGACGAGAGTTACATAAAGCTTGCGCTCTTGGCGCATAAGATGGGACGCAAGATATTCCTTGTTGTGGAGAAGATGATGGAGCTGCGTACCATAGCACGTTTGGCGAAGGCTATGCACATAAAGCCTAACATCGGCATACGCATCAAGCTTGCAAGCTCCGGAAGCGGTAAGTGGGAGGAGTCGGGCGGCGACATCTCGAAATTCGGCCTTAACTCGTCGGAGCTTATCGAGGCACTCGACTTACTACATCGCGAGGAGTTAGATGACTGTTTTAAACTGATACACTTCCATATAGGCTCGCAGGTGACAAACATACGCCGCATAAAGACAGCCCTAAAGGAGGCTACACAGTTCTACGCGCAGCTACGTAAGTGTGGCTACAACATTGAGTTTGTCGACATTGGTGGCGGCCTCGGCGTGAACTACGACGGCTCGCACTCGGCAATAAGCGGCAATAGCATAAATTATTCGATTCAGGAGTATGTCAACGATGCTGTCTACTCGATCGTCGACATCTGTCAGAAGAACAATCTCGAGCAGCCTAACCTCATCATCGAGTCGGGACGTTCACTCACGGCGCACCACTCGATACTCGTCTTCGAGGTGCTGGCACGCACGCAGCTTCCCGCATTCGGCGAAGAGGAGGAGATAGCTTCTGATGCTCATGAGCTTGTGCGTGACCTCTACGAGATATGGAACAAGCTAACGCCCAACCGCCTTATAGAGCAGTGGCACGACGCACTGCAAGCACGTGAGGATGCCCTCGAGCTATTTAACATAGGCCTTGTGGATCTTAACACACGTGCATCAGTCGAGCGCTTGTTCTGGTCTATTGCACGCGAGGTTAACTCGATGGTTACCAAGAGTAAGCATGCCCCTGAGGAGCTTCGCGCCATAGCCCGCAGCCTCCCCGACAAGTACTTCTGTAACTTCTCGCTGTTCCAGTCGTTACCCGACTCGTGGGCAATAGATCAGGTATTCCCCGTAGTGCCACTCGCGCGTCTCAACGAGCCCCCGACATGCTCGGCAACGTTGCAGGATATAACGTGTGACTCTGATGGTAAGATTGATAACTTCATCTCCACGTCGAACAATGCTTACCACCTCCCTGTTCACGAGCTTCGCGATGGCGAACCGTACTACATTGGCGTATTCTTAGTGGGGGCATATCAGGAGATTCTGGGCGATCTGCACAACCTCTTTGGCGATACCAATGCCGTACATATCTCAATTAAGGATAACGAGTACGTCATAGACAAGATAATTGAGGGCGAGACTATTGCCGACGTATTGGACTATGTTCAGTTCGACCACAAGCGCATGGTGCGCGCCATAGAGATCTGGGTGTCGAAGTCGGTAAAGAGCGGTGCGATAACCTTGGAGGAGGGCAAGGAGTTTATCTCGAACTACCGTTCGGGACTCTACGGCTACACCTATCTCGAACCAACTCTTTAGCTGCCGACTACAACAAACCAACATACACGAGGCCACTTAATGATAAATTGGGTGGCCTCGCTTGTATTACTATCATATTTTTGCACCCAAACCTCGCACTTTCGTATCTTTGTTGTATCTTTGCAAAGGATAATTAAATTTCTAAAACATTCGAACTATGAAATACGCAATTATATCTACTGAGAAGGGTGATATGAAGGTCGAACTCTATGAGAAGGAGACCCCCATCACCGTAGCAAACTTCGTGAAACTTGCCGAGAACCATTTCTACGATGCCCTCTGCTTCCACCGCGTGATTCCAGACTTCGTAATACAGGGTGGCTGTCCTAAGGGCGACGGTACGGGAGGTCCTGGCTACACAATCCCTTGCGAGACACGCGCCGAGCGTCAGTATCACGATCGCGGTGTACTCTCGATGGCACACCGTGGCCCCAATACCGGAGGCTCGCAGTTCTTCATCTGTCACAATCGCATGAACACACAGCACCTCGACGGCGTACACACCTGCTTCGGTAAGGTTATCGAGGGTCTTGATGTCATTGACGATATCCGTCCAGGCGATCTTATCCTATCTGTAACAATCGTCGAGGAGTAACACTAAAACAACAGGCGATGAACGACCTAAGAGCGCTTTTCGAGGAGTGCGCCACGGAGCCTATATATATTGCAGGGCCGTGTAGCGCCGAGAGCCGCGAGCAGACACTCGCGGCGGCACGTGGCGTGGCTGCTGCGGGCGTGGGTATCTTCCGCGCAGGCGTATGGAAACCGCGCACAAAGCCTGGGTCATTCGAGGGTCGCGGTGCCGAGGCGTTAGCATGGCTTAGGGAGGTAAAGGAGACTTTTGGCCTTAGGGTCATAACCGAGGTTGCAACACCTGAGCATTTGGAGCAGGCCATCAAGGCTGGCGTGGATGGCGTATGGATAGGTGCTCGTACCACCACAAACCCATTCGCCACGCAACAGATAGCCGACGCGCTACGTGGCATAGATACGGCCGTAATTGTCAAAAACCCCGTAATTCCAGACGTGGATCTATGGGTGGGAGCCATTGAGCGTATATACAACAGCGGCATACGTCGCCTTGCAGCAGTGCATCGTGGCTTCGGAACGCATGAGACGATACCATATCGCAACGCACCACACTGGTCGGTGCCCATCGAGCTGCACCGCCGTCTGCCGATGCTAACAATTCTATCCGATCCCAGCCATATAGGCGGTCGTCGTGAGATGGTGGCACAGCTTTCGCAGCAGGCACTCGACATAGGCTTCTCGGGACTTATGATCGAGAGCCACCCTACGCCCGATGCGGCACTTAGCGATGCGCGACAGCAGATAACGCCCGTGGCACTTGGCACGATGCTCGGCAAGCTGAGACTACACCGCACACCAGCGAGCGACGATGCCCTCACCGATTTCCGCCTCCATATCGACTCTATCGACAGCCGAATCATCGAACTTTTGGCCGAACGTATGGGTGTAGCCCGTGCTATCGGTGAGTACAAATCGGCACACGGCATGGCAATTGTGCAACAAGATCGCTATAACGAGCTACTTTTGTCGGCTGAGGCACGCGCCAAGACTATGAACGTATCTCGCAAGTTTATTCATCAGATTTTCAGTGCAATACATGAAGAGTCGGTGCGTCAGCAGATAACGATCAGCGAGGAGATGCAAAAAAAAATTTAAATTTTTTGCGAAAAAGTTGCGAAAAAATTTGCAGATTCAAAATTTTGGTGTACCTTTGCACTCGCAATCGAAAAGGTTGTAGTCGTAAAATTTAAGATGTTAGTATTGCGGAAATAGCTCAGTTGGTAGAGCACAACCTTGC
>CALBKP010000074.1 GCA_937895825.1 uncultured Alistipes sp.
CGGCATTAAGGGTATTCCGCAGATTATTCTTTTTGCACCCGACGGTACGATTGTGCGCCGCGACCTCAGAGGCGCTGCTATGAAGGCTCTTGTCGAGGAGCACGGAGGCAAGAACCTTGCGGCCGTATCGGCAAATGTTGACTTTATCGTTGCGGGCGAGAACATGGGTCCAGCAAAGCTACAAAAGGCCGAGAAGCTTGGTATAAAGATCCTTTCGGAGCAGGAGTTCATGGCTCTTATTGCCGAAGGCGAGAGTGTAGAGCCGCAAGCTCAGCCAGAGCCTACAAAGATTGACACAATCCCTGTGCAGGGACGACTATTTTAATTTGAACACAAACAATTTAACTTATGATACAGGAGAAGATTAAGGGTGTGGGCGTTGCTCTTATCACCCCATTTAATAACTATGAGGTCGATTACGAAGCTTTAGCTCGTATGATCGACCATGTGATTGATGGTGGCGTTGACTATATCGTTACTCTCGGCTCGACGGCAGAGACCGCGACGCTATCCATAGACGAGCGTAAGCAGGTATTACGTTTTGTTATCGAGCGTACTGCAGGACGTGTACCTATCGTGGCAGGTATGGGAGCTAACGACACACGCGCTCTCGTAAACCACCTACGCACATTCGACCTCTCGGGCACAGTGGCAATACTTAGCGTTGTGCCATATTATAATAAACCATCGCAGGAGGGCATCTATCGCCACTATATGGCCGTTGCGGAGGCCTCGCCCGTGCCGGTTATCATCTACAACGTGCCAGGACGTACAGGTGTGAATATGACAGCCGAGACAACACTACGCTTGGCTCATGCCACAGATAAGATTATTGCCGTCAAGGAGGCATCGGGTGATATCAACCAGATGCAGCGTATAATCGACGGTCGCCCCGAGAATTTCGTGGTACTCTCGGGCGATGACGGCATCACCGTTGAGCTCATAAAGCGTGGCGGTAATGGCGTTATCTCGGTAGCAGCCAACGCCTTTCCTAATAAGTTTTGCTGTTGCATACATGATGCTATGGAGGGTCGCATAGCCGAGGCGGAGGCTCAGATGGAAAGCTTTGCTGAGCCTATATCGCTACTCTTTAAGGAGGGTAACCCTACCGGTATCAAGACGATGACGGCAGTTATGGGTCTTACGCGCTCGGAGGTGCGTCTGCCATTAGTCGAGGGCTCTGACGAACTTATGGAGGCTACGAAAAGAGCTGTCAAGAGATACGAACTTCGATAGACATAGCGTTTGCTAAAGAAAAACAATATGTTACGACGACTATTTAACCTTGTCTTGTTGCTTGCGACAATTATCCCTGTGGAGCTGCATGCTCAGGAGATTGAGATTCGCGTACCAGACGAGGATGACATCATCCGCCAGACGCTTGCGACAACATCGCCCTACTACTACACAAACCTAATGCTTGCGTACCGTAACGGCACAGAGCCATTGGACGACAACGGCTACTACTACCTCTACTACGGCTATGCATACCAGGACGAGTATCGCCCCTTTGTCAAGAATAACGCCCTTGACTTAATGCTCAATATCATGGCAGGTATAAATCCCGAGCAGCCCACGGTAGGACAACTTGAGGCTCTCGTTGAGCGTGGCGTGGAGGCGATGGAGGTAGATCCATTTAACCCCAAAGTGTTAAACATGATGGCTTATGCCTACGGTGGACTTGGTGACAAGCGACGCGAGGAGCTATACTTCAACCACCTTAACGGTATACTACGCGCCATTGAGTCGTCGGGAACAGGTCGTGAGGAGAAGTCGCCATGGCATATCTTGATGTTCTCGCACGCCTACGACGTGGTGGCAGCTAAGGGCTACGCCTATAACGAGGGGCGCATCATCAGCCGAACGGTGGAGTTTGTACCACTGATGCGCAAGGCTCACGATAAGACCAAGGGCTTCTATTTCGATTATAGCCGCGTATATCGCAATAAACCCGACGATGTGGTCATCAAGCGCGACAGGACATGGCAAATCAATAACCTTAAGCCCCGAGAGTATAAATAATATACTACGAATCTGCACTATTGGCAGAAAAGTAGTATCTTTGCCGAAAATTGTATCAAACATGAGATATTTACACCACATAGTAGCCTTTGCAATCAGCATATTTAGCTTAGCTTTTGTAGGTTGCAATAATGACGACGAGTCACTCTATAAGATTATCGTGGAGCCGCAGGTGAGTTGTAGCTACGACAGCCAGCAGGTAAACATTGAATATACACTCTCGGGCACACCTGCCGAGGGCGTGGTATATACCGTAACGGCAGCAACAACTGCCGATTGGATTACATCTGTCGACTACTCCGAGACTGGGAATATTGCCTTAGAGGTAGAGTTTAACAATGGCGAGCTACGCACTGCTACAATCGAGATAAGTGCTACGGGGCATGCTAAGGCTAAGGTAAAACTCACGCAGCTCGGTGCACCGACCGATGCATCGCATACGCTCATGTACTACTTCTTTGGCACAAGCCTCAGCCGCTTCTTTGACCAGAATCTCGACGATGCGAAAAAGGCAATCAAGGATGGCATCTTGGGCGAAAATAACCGTGTGCTTTTCTTCCGCCAAAAGGGTCGATCGACGGCATATATCGGCGAGTTGTGCTACGATCCAGTGAATAAGAGCGTTGTGGAGCGCATTATCGATGATGAGATTATCATTGAAGGGGCACTAATAACACCCGAAGCAGTTGGTCGTCATATAACTATGATGGCCAAGGAGGCTCCAGCAGATAGATATGGATTGATACTTGCTGGTCACGGCCACGGCTGGATTACCCGCGATGCACTAAATGACGAAGCCGACATCGCATCGAAGTTTGGCTGTACTCCAAATATGTGGCAGCCAGCGGCAGGTGCTGAGATAACACGAGCCTTTGGTGAAAACAACGTACAGGTGGATATCACCGAACTTGCAGAGGGTATCGAGCTCTCGGGCGTAGACATCGAGTACATCTTGTTTGATGCATGTTTCATGTCAAACATTGAGGCGATATATGACCTACGCAATGTCACCGACTATGTTATCGCCTCGCCGTGCGAGATTATGGGTCGCGGCTTCCCGTACCATCGCACGCTGCCGTTCCTATTCCAGGCAAATGGCGCATCAAGCGATCTTGTGGGTGCTGCCGAAAGCTACTATAAATATTACCGCGACGAGTACACGAGCAGTGCTCGCTGTGGCTCGGTAGCTGTTTACGACTGCGCCGAGCTTGAGGCTCTTGCTGAGGCTATGCGTGCAGTGGTAGCAACGGCAACGGATGACTACAATGCCTCGATGTTACAGACATACGAGGGTCAGCCCGTACACATCTTCTACGACCTTGGCCAGTGGGCAGAGACCGTGGCTACGGACTATGCAGCCCTCCAGGCCTTCCGCGACCAGCTTAGCAGAGCTGTCATTGCGAAATACACCCTTTCATCGTTCTACTCGGCTTACGGCGTATATGGCACATATCCCATCGACGAGGATATATATTCAGGCGTAACAACCTCGGCACCGAGCGATGCCTACCCCGCAGAATGGATAGATACCAACTGGTATAAGGCCGTTTGGGAGTAGGATATTTGAGATTTTTTTTGTACTTTTGCGCGCTAATAATTTAAAGATTAAAATAAAACACGATATACACTATGTTTGAAAATCTTACCGAGAAACTCGAACGATCGTTTAAATTACTCAAGGGCGAGGGACGAATCACCGAGATCAACGTTGCCGAGACACTCAAGGAGATACGCCGTGCTCTTATCGATGCCGACGTTAACTATAAGGTAGCCAAGACCTTTACCGATGATGTTAAGCAGAAGGCTCTGGGCCAGGATGTGCTTAACTCTGTAAAGCCTGGCCAGATGATGACCAAGATCGTGCGCGACGAGCTCGCAGCACTCATGGGTGGCACGGCTACCGACATTAAGCTTGAGGGATCACCCGCTGTTATCCTTATCGCAGGTCTTCAGGGTTCTGGTAAGACAACATTCTCGGGTAAGCTCGCAGCACATATCAAGAGTAAGAAGGGCCGTCAGGTGTTGCTCGTTGCAGGTGACGTTTACCGTCCAGCAGCTATCGACCAGCTCAAGATCCTTGGTCAGACCGTAGGCGTGGAGGTATATACCGAGGCGGGAAATAATAATCCCGTTGAGATTGCTGAGAACGCCATCAAGTATGCACGCCAGAAGTCGTACAATACGGTTATCGTCGATACGGCAGGTCGTCTCGCTGTTGACGAGGCAATGATGCAGGAGATCACCGCCATCAAGGCCGCTGTCAACCCCTCGGAAACACTCTTCGTTGTCGACGCGATGACTGGTCAGGATGCCGTGAATACGGCTAAGGAGTTCAACGACCGCCTCGACTACGACGGCGTGGTACTCACGAAGCTCGACGGTGATACACGCGGTGGTGCTGCTATCTCTATTCGCTCGGTTGTCGATAAGCCGTTGAAGTTTATCTCATCGGGCGAGAAGATGGATGCCTTGCAGGTGTTCCACCCCGAACGTATGGCCGACCGTATCCTCGGCATGGGTGACGTGGTGTCACTCGTGGAGCGTGCTCAGGAGCAGTTCGACGAGGAGCAAGCACGCAAGTTGAAGAAGAAACTTATCAAGAACCAGTTCAACTTCAACGACTTCCGCGATCAGATCAACCAGATTAAGAAGATGGGTAACCTCAAGGATCTCGCCTCAATGATCCCGGGCATGGGCAAGATGCTTCAGAATGTAGATATCCCCGACGATGCCTTCAAGCACACGGAGGCTATCATCGACTCGATGACCCCTGCCGAGCGCGAGAACCCCGAGATTATCAACGCTAAGCGCCGTGAGCGTATAGCCAAGGGCTCGGGCACAACCATTGCCGAGGTCAACCGCCTACTCAAGCAGTTTGAGGACACACGCAAGGTTATGCGTACCGTTGCTGGCGGCGGCTTCCAGCAGCAGATGCGCCAGCAGATGAAGCGTGGTGGCATGCGCCGTAGATAACGCGCCTTATAACATAGTAATAAATCCGTTGCGATATTCCCGCAGCGGATTTTTTTTGTACCCTAAGCAATTGCCCAACAGAGATTATGGCTTGTTTTGGATTTTTTTATTATCTTTGTATCGTCGTGTGGCAATTAGCCTTGCGATGACATATTATTGATGAAAGTGTATTAGCTTTTATCCTTGAATGGAAATCTGGAAAATTTTCAATATCGCAAGGGTAGCAACACACTCGTCACTTCGTATTGTATAGTAAGGTGCAGTTCTTGCCCCTCGCTCAATACGAGTGTGGGGTATTGTTTATTTGCGATATAGGTATTCCAGAACCTCCATTCAGATAGACTAATCAACTCCACACTTTCTGTTTTTATAACCCGTTGTTGGAGTTGAGACGGACACAAACTTTTATATTATGAAAAAACTATTATTACTGCTCACGCTTGTCGGTATGTTTGCCACGGCGTGCGAGGAAGCTGGAGTTGATGGTGGTGTGAACGGGCCTGCCGTTTCTTATGATCATAATAAGATATGGTATACCAACGGGAGCACCTCCAAGCCCACTTTACCTTCAGACCTCTCTGCCTTTGGAGGTGCGAGTCTTGTATCAAATGAATATGATACTAAAAAGGAGTGCTGGGTAATTACCTTTGATCGTAATGTTACGACTATTGGAGATGAGGCATTTTATGATTGCAGCAGCCTTATAAGTATAACCATTCCTAATGGCGTATTAACGATTGGAGATTTTGCATTCAGTGGTTGCAGCAGTCTAACAAGTATTACTATCCCTGATGGTGTTACGTCGATTGGAGATTCTGCATTCTGTGGTTGCAGCAGTCTAATAAGTATTACTATCCCTGATGGCGTTACGTCGATTGGTGATGATGCTTTTCGTGGTTGCAGCAGCCTAACAAGTATTACTATCCCTAATGGTGTTACGTCGATTGGAAGTTATGTATTCTATAATTGCAGCAGTCTAACAAGTATTACTATCCCTGATAGTGTTGTATCGATTGGAGCTGATGCATTCCATTATTGCAGCAGTCTAACAAGTATTACTATCCCTGATGGCGTTACGTCTATTGGACTTTTTGCATTCGATGGTTGCAGCAGTCTAACAAGTATTACTATCCCTGATGGTGTTGTATCGATTGG
>CALBKP010000075.1 GCA_937895825.1 uncultured Alistipes sp.
CTTTTGTTTTTTATGCCTATGGCATAAGCTCGCTTATAGACGTAGGCATGGGAAACAAAAATGGTTGATTTATCAACTCCTTGCGAGTGGAGTTTGCAAGGACCCCTGCGGCGAGCGGAAGGGAAAGGCGTTAAGCGAAGCAGACCACAGGGCTGCGAAGTAGCCAATCCCTCCCTCTCCGCTGATTTGGATACAGAGCAGACGACTTTACTAAGTCGTCTGTTTTGTTTTGTGCACAGCAAAAGGTGGGAATTTACATCCCTTTTATATCTACAATCCACCCCAAACACCTACTTTGAAAAAGGGGTATTTTTTTTTGCAGCACATATAAAAATATAGGCTATCAGAGGAAACTGATAACCTATATTTTTATGCAATAGCTTGATTACTCCACCTCGGTAGCGGCTTCGTCGAATGATATCTCGGGGGCTACGGTAGGCTCCTCGATAACGACAACTTGTGCATCGGCCTCTGTGGGTAGCTGAGCTTTAAGTTCGGGAAGTGCCTCGGCGGGCTGCTCTGTAGTGGGTGTCTCGGGCGTTGAGGGCCAGATGGCGGGCTTAACGATGCCGAACATCAACCATGCGATAAGCATAGTGACGATGATATTAAAGGTCTGTGCGCCAAGGAAGGCGTAGAGAGCATTGCGATTCTCCTTCGAGATAATGTCCTTAAGTCGCGTATCCATGCCGATACATACGAACGAGAGCGAGAAGAAGAACGTTGAGAAGGTCTTAGCCAACGATGTCTCCACAATTTTACCCTTCTCGTTGAGGGTCAAGAGGTCCTCGGCCTGGAGCACGCTAAATACGGCTGAGGCGATGACGAAACCGAGGATAAACTTCGGGAACTTCTCCCACACGATGCCGAGTGATGGGCGATTAGAGCGCTTGCCATCGGCCGAGCGTGTAGAGAGGAAGAGGGCAATGAAGAATGCCACAACGCCGATAAGCACGTTCTGTGTAGCCTTAACAACGATAGCTGTCTTCTGGGCAACCTCACCGGCCATCTCTGACGATGCGCCCACACCCGAGGTGGTGTCGATAGTACCACCAATCCAAGCACCCGTAATCTCCTGCTGGATAGCGGGATCGTCGGTGAACAAGGGCACAACTACGCTTGCCAACCAGGGCATAAGGTAGATCATCGGAACGACGATAATGAGCACCAATGATATGATATACGAGAGTTGCTTCTTATCCGTGCCAGCAACACCTGCTGCGGTGATACAAGCCGACACTCCGCAGATAGAGCAACCGCTGGCAAGGGTCATGGCAGTAGCCTGCTCGACCTTGAACTTACGAGCAAGGAAGAAGGCGAAAAACCAAACGATGCCTACTACCAACACTGCCTGGATAAGACCTGCTGCGCCCGACTTCATAACGTCGGAGAAGAGCACCGTAGCGCCGAGGCATACAACGCCAATCTTGATGAAGAACTCACCTTGCACCGCGGGCTTGAGCCAATCGGGCACGTGGAAGACGTTACGAATGATTAGACCGAAGATCACCGAGAAGAATACAGCCTCGAAGCCGTAGTACTTAACCGTGGGTAGCTTGGCTATCCACTGCGCAAGGACGGCGATGGCAAAGATCACGATGAATGATGCCAATAGCCCCTTCAATGGTCTGCTGAGTAGGCGATTACCTACATAGAGGAGCACAAGTGCGATAACAAAGAATACTCCGATATTAATCCAAGCATCAGTTGTTGTTAGTGTGTCGGGAATCTTAGGGCCTCCACCGAGCTCCGATGCGAAGAATGCGATGATAAGAAGAGGGATACTAAGGAATGTTACAACCCAATCTTCGGTAATAAACTTTTTCATAATATGCTTTTTCGTTAGACTCCTGTTAGAAGATGGCCGATACCATCAAGTTTATGCCGTTGAAGTTCTTCTCGATGCGGGCATTCATCGTGTACGAGTAGTTGAGCTGCAGGCGCAAGAACTTGAAGGGCTTATATACACCACCAATGGTTACGCGATCTTCATTCATGGTGTTGAAATCATCGCGGATGAACTCATAACGTGCAACAACGCTCCAGGGCTTCTCGAAGTGGTAGCCAGCGAGGGCGTAGAAGGCATTAGTCTTGTTGCCGCCAAAGTCGGCTTGAGCAAACTCGGCACGAGCGATCCAGTGACGCACGTCGTAGATAGCACCCACTGACCAACGAGGAGCCTTCATATACTCCTTGCCGCCGAACTCCGTCTCACTGTACATATATGAACCCGAGATAGATAGACCCTTGATAGGTTTAACGATAAGGCGGGCGATAAAGTCCTTTGACGAATTGTTGTCCTTGGCGTTGATGCCAGAGCCGTTGAATACACCTACATTGTAGTTGATGATGCTGTAACCGTCGCGAGCGAGGAAGCTACCATAGAGCTGCACACCCATATCACGACCTGTTGCCGAGATACCATCAAACGCCTTGTTGTTGCGCACGAGGTATGTTGTGAGGTATGAGTACTCGATAAACTCGAACTTCGTGGGGCCATAGAGCTCGTTTTCGAGCGAGAAGGGGAGCTTATACTGACCGAACTGAACGTTAAGCTCGTTCAAGGGCTTATAGCGGAAGTAGAGGTCGCAAATCTTAGGCGAACCAGCCATATCAACCTGCAAGCGGTAGTCGATCTTCTCCTTTGCTGCGGTACCCGTGAGGCTAACACGCGCACGGCGGAGGTAGAACGATGTCTCGGGGTCTGATGCCTCATTCCACTCAAAGCCACCCTGAATATAACCCGAAAGTTTGAGGTGCTTGTCTGCAAACTCCTTAATCTTTTCGCCTGTTGTCTGTGTCTGCGCCTCGGCCGAGAAACCGATGCCAATCATCGTCAATACCAATAATAAGTGTCTAAATTTCATAGTCTCTTCGTTTATTAAATTTTTGCAAAAGTACTACAATATTGTTAAACGGGAGGTAGTATAAATACCTATTATTATAATATATGGGTATGTGTAAGATATTGTGATAGCCATATAAATATGGCTATAATGACAATGTGAATAGTTCGCGGCTGAAGAGATTTATCACGTGGCAACCACGCCTGCGGGCACGACGCACGGTGTAGCCAGTACCGCTGGAGTGCCCCTTCCACCATGCGACCACTGTGTCGCAACCATCGACAAGCATGTCGTTGCGACGATGGAAAACATCGACGCTGTAACGGCTGGATGCATAGCGAATTATCGAGACCGAGGTGATGATTCTATCGTATCGCTCGCGGTCTGATCTGGTAAAGCGCATAGGGAAATCTGGCCAGGGGATACAGGCCTCAAGGATGATGTCGGTGTGTGTGTGCTTTAGCTCGGTCACAATCTCTGCGGCGCATAGATCGAAGCCCTCGGCCATGCCCACGCGGAAAGTGCGGGCACCACGCTCATAGAGCGCCTCAATAGTCTGACGTAGCTCATCGTTGGCGGCTCCCGTGTAAGTGCGATGGCCGGTGAAGGCCACTATGTTGACGTTCTGGTTCACCCTGCAAAGATATGAAAAACATCCTAGAATGCGAGGGCTTTGGCGTGTGTTTTGTTAGTTGTGGAGGTGTATTAACTAAAAATATTCACGTTATGAAACACTCATCATTCTGTTTGCTTTCAGCCCTTGGCGGTGCTTTGGTTGGTGCTGCTATTGCGGTGCTTATAACCCCGCAGTCGGGCAAGGAGTTGCGCGGTAAGATTCGTACGGCCATCAACGATACGGCCGAGCGTATGCGTAGCGGTATGTGTAACTGTAACTCTGCTGAGGCGGAGGACATCGAGTAGCGGTGCAACGTTGTGGCATTGTTGCTCTTTATCGTAGCACTATTGTTGGGCTTGGTGCTACTCAGTTGTGCATTGGTGATGTGGCTTGCCGAGGTGGCAATGCCACCTCACTGTGCTATGCTTGTTGTGGGTGGAGTGTATCTGATAATTGCGGGTGTAATATATTGTTGCACACTACGTTTAACACTACTACGGTGGCGGCGTAGGCTCGATATTGTCTATGAGGTAAGTGCTGCGGTTGATGCGCTATATAGGCGGCTGGCGATGATAGTAAAAAAGATTGTGGGTGACCTGTTATAGTCACCCACATTTTATTTCTGGAGGTTCAAATTCCCTCTCCTCAATTACTTGATATGGCTAAGGCCACACACCCCTTGCAGTTAGAAGAAATCCTTGGCAAGACCACCCTCACCCGTCTCCTTGTAGATCGACGGCAAGTCGTGTCCTGTCTGCTTCATAACCTCCACCACGCGGTCAAACGATACGCGGTGGTGACCGTCGGTGTACATCGAGTAAAGGTTCGCGTCCAGTGCTCGTGCTGCGGCATAGGCGTTACGCTCGATGCATGGAATCTGCACAAGGCCACATACGGGGTCACACGTCATTCCGAGGTGGTGTTCAAGACCCATCTCTGCGGCATACTCAATCTGTGCGGGTGTGCCGCCAAATAGCTGATTAGCAGCGGCAGCGGCCATGGCACATGCCACGCCTACCTCGCCCTGACAGCCCACTTCGGCTCCCGATATCGAGGCGTTATGCTTGACGATGTTTCCTATAAGACCAGCCGTTGCCAATGCTCGACAGATACGCTGCTCTGAGAACTCACGTGTCTTCCACAAGTGGTACAATACGGCAGGCATAACGCCCGACGAACCACACGTGGGGGCTGTGACGATACGGCCGCCCGAGGCATTCTCCTCACTCACGGCCAAGGCATACGAGAATATCAGACCGCGCGTCTTAAGGCTCTGGCTATAACCCGATGCTCGTACGTTGTAGCGCATAGCACGACGTGGCAGGTTCAGCGGACCAGGGATTACGCCATCGGTCTCGATGCCGCGCTCCACTGCCTCGCGCATGACGCGCCATATTTTTGAGAGGAATACCCATATTCCCTCACCCTCGTACATCTCGACATACTCCCAGAAGGTACGTCCATTGTCCGTACACCACTTTAGAATATCAACAAGCTTGGTGTCGGGGTAGATGTCGGCACTCTCAATGGGTGTCTCACCCTCCTCGGCAAGTGCGCCGCCACCAACGCTATATACCGTCCAGTCATCAATGACCGTCTCGCCCTCGAGTGCCTCGAAACGCATGCCGTTGGGGTGGAAGGGCTTAAATATCGATGGCTCCCAGATGAGTTGCACTTCGCCATGTGGCTTGAGGGTGTCAAGTATTGCCACGTCAGTCAAGTGGCCCTTGCCCGTGGCAGCAAGGCTGCCGTAGAGCGTCACGCGGAAAGAGTGACAATTGGGATTACGATGTTGAAATATCTCGGCGGCACGGCGCGGAGCCATGGTGTGGCTACTTGATGGACCAGTGCCTATGCGGTATAGCTCGCGGATACTCTTCATAGCTCAAAATTTTTTGTAAGTGCATGCAAATATAGTGATAATTTGTGAATGAAATTTTCATGCTACGATTTATTTTACTAATTTTGTAGATGCAATTACTCGACGATTCATGGCAACGTTATACTTCCACATACCCTTTTGTCGGCGTATATGCACCTATTGCGACTTCTACAAAGTGGGGGCCACAGAGCTACTTCCGCATGTGGTGGAGGTTATGCATCAAGAGCTTGAGGAGCGCTGCACGACGTTGCACTCAAAGGTTCTTACGTCGATATATTTCGGTGGCGGAACGCCATCGCTGATGCCACCGTCAGAGATCGAGGGGCTTATAGAGCATGCACGTAGGTTGTTCGACTGTTCCGGCGTTACGGAGATAACCATCGAGGCCAACCCAGATGACCTTACGGAGGAGTATGTGGCAGAGCTGCGTAAGACATCGGTGAACCGCTTAAGTATTGGAATACAATCCTTTGACAACCGTGTGCTTGAGTTCATGAACCGCAGACATACTGCCGAGGAGGCCGAGGAGGCCGTACGAAGACTTCGTCGTGCGGGCTATGACAACCTCTCTGTCGATGTTATCTTTGGTGTTGCTGGATTTGGAGATACGCTCACTGAAACGCTACGTAGGGCAATAGCTCTCGATGTGGAGCATATATCGGCCTATCATCTTACTGTTGAGGAGCGTACAAGGCTTGGACTGTTGGTGAAACGTGGCGAGTATATGCCTATTGTTGACGAGGAGTCCGAGCGGGAGTTTTTGGCTGTACACACGAGCCTTGAGGATGCTGGATATGAGCACTACGAGGTGTCGAATTTTGCCAAGCGTGGCCGTCGCGCGGAGCATAACTCGGCCTACTGGACTGGTGTTGAGTATTTGGGCATAGGCCCTGGTGCGCACTCATTTACGGGTGATGAGCGTCGCTGGTGTGTATCTACGGCCAAGCAGTATTCCGAGGGTGTTATAACTTTTGAGGATGAACAACTTAGCGAGCGTGATCGCCTGAACGAATATGTAATGACCTCGTTGCGTAGGGTAGAGGGTATAGACCTTGATTATGTTGAGCAACGGTTTGGATGTGGTGAGCGTCGACGTATAGAGCGCGCCGCCAAAGAGTGGGTTGCATCGGGTGTAGTTCGTGCCGAGGGTTCTACACTGGCTATCAGCGTGAAACACTTCTTGGTATCGGATGCTGTTATCGAAACTTTATTTGCATAAATATTTTGTTCGTTAAAAATATTTTTGTAATTTTACTTGGTAAAACATAGATTAGCAGTCTTATGCACTCTTCGTTAATAGTCTAATGCATTGATTATTAATAAAGAATGGTGCGCAATTGTTCTGTTTGAAAACGAAACTAATAAACAATAAGTATCATTATGTCAGGACTTAAATTCGACAAACGTGAATTGGGCAACTTGGAGTACTCGTTGGACCGCGAGGTGCTTGCCACGGATCGTCGTGGTGGTTATATGAGTACCACTATCGTGGGTTGCAATACACGTAAGTATCACGGTTTGATGGTCGCACCCATCGACCAGAGCGACCGTACGTATGTGCTACTATCGTCGCTCGATGAGACCATTGTGCAGCATGATCAGTCGTTTCATCTTGCACTTCACCGCTTCGATGGCGTTTACGAGCCACGCGGTCATAAGTATATCACCGACTTTGAGTATACCCCTACACCAACGATTACCTATCGTGTGGGTGGCGTGATCCTTAAGAAGGAGCTACTCTGGATTCATAAGCGCACACAGCTTATGATTCGCTATACGTTGGTTGATGCTCACTCGGAGACTACGTTACGCCTACGACCCATGTTGGCATTCCGCGATAAGCATGCACTGTCGAAGGCAAACATGGATGCTGACGGCAGAGCATATCCTATCCCTTATGGCGTTAAGTGTCGTCTGTATGAGGGATTCCCCTGGCTACACATGCAGCTCGACAAGGAAGACGCAGAGTTCATCGCAGCCCCCGACTGGTACTATAACTTTGAGTATCGCAAGGAGTTGGCTCGTGGCTATGAGGGTCATGAGGATCTGCTCTCGACGGGTTACTTTGAGTGTAAGATTAAGAAGGGCGAGAGCGTTATCTTCTCGGCCGCAACCGACATGATGGCATCGCCCGAGACTATCTCGGCAGTATACGAGGCATCGTTGGCTCGTCGTACTCATAAGGTCGATTTCTTAAGTTGCTTGCAGCACTCGGCTCGTCAGTTCGTTATCCGTCGTCCCGAGAATCGCACGGAGGTTATCGCCGGCTACCCATGGTTTGGCCCATTTATGGAGGATACGTTTATGGCGCTCCCTGGCCTCACGCTCACGCAGGGTCATAAGGAGGATTGTATGGATGTACTCGACACCTCTGTCCGCGACTTTGAGACAAGTGGCCTGCTTGAGGGTAGAGTGTTGCCACCTACGGCCGATGCGCCACTATGGTTCTTCTACACATTGCAGCAGCTTGAATCGCACATCGGCCGCAAGGCGTTGTGGGAGAAGTATGGTGCAACAATGAAGCGTATCCTTGAGGTATATCGTCGCGGCTTCTCGGAGGAGGTACGCATGCATGACAACGGACTTATCTGGGCCTCGGCCGAGCGTCCTTTGACATGGATGGGTACTATCGTCGATGGCCAGCCGCTCACGCCACGTCGTGGCTACCCCGTAGAGCTTCAAGCTTTGTGGTATAATGCTGTGGAGTACACGTTGGCAGTGGCTAAGAAAGAGGGCGACAAGGAGTTTGTTGCCGAGTGGAAGGAGCTGCCCAAGCGCATAAAGGCCGCCTTTGAGGAGAAATTCTGGCTTGAGGAGGAGGGCTATGTTGCCGACTATGTGAACTACGACGAGGTAAATAAGTTTATCCGTTGTAACATGGCTGTCGTTTGTGGCCTTGACTATAAGCTCGTTGATGACGAGAAGTTGGTACGTATCCTTATGACTATCCGTGAGCACTTGCTCACCCCTCGTGGCATACGTACGTTGTCACCTCGTAACCTGCTCTATAAGTCGAATTACAATGAGGATCAGCGTTCGCAGGATCTCGCCTCGCGTAATGGCTCGGCTTGGATCTGGCCGTTGGCACTCTATGTTAAAGCATGCTTCGACCTTAGCGGTGAGAAGTTTGTGGACGAGGCACGTCAGATACTCGATGCTTTCGATGATGAGCTTCAGACTAAGTGCGTAGGTTCGCTGTCGGAGCGTTTCGAGGGTGATCCTCCACACAAACCTCGCGGCTCGGTATCGCACGCAACATCGGTTGCAGGAGTGCTCTATATTGCTGAGCTCGTGGAGCGTTTCTCTCGAAAGAAGCCTGCACGCAAAACATCTGCAAAGACGACGGAGGAGGCACCAAAGAAGAAGTGCGTACGCAAGAATACGAAGAAGTAAAATGTAAAAAAGAGATATAACTATGAGAGTCTTAATGTTCGGCTGGGAGTTTCCTCCCCATATCGCTGGTGGTTTGGGTACCGCCTGCTACGGTATGACACAGGGTCTGGCTCGTAACGATGTGGAGGTTATCTTCGTGATGCCTAAAGCGTCGGGTGACGAGGATCAGAGCTTTGTCAAGGTTGTCAATGCCAGCGATGTCGAGGCACACTATTGTGACTCAAGTATTGAGGGTGCGGATGACATTATGCGTAAAATATCGTTCATCCATATCGACTCGAATATGGTGCCCTACATCTCTCCCGAGGAGTGGGCAACATATCGTGAAGGCTACGAGCGCACGGGTAAGAAGTTCTGGGAGCGTAAGGGTGATAGCTGGACTCAGCGTTACACCTTCTCGGGAAAGTACGGTGCAAACATCATGGAGGAGGTTGCACGTTACGCCGTTGTCGCTGCCGAGGTGGCTCGTCAGCTCGAGGGTCAGTTCGATGTTATCCATGCCCACGACTGGTTGACATATTTCGCTGGTATCGCTGCTAAGCGTGTGTCGGGCAAGCCACTCGTTGTACACATGCACGCCACGTCGTTCGACCGCTCATCTAGCGATAATATCGACACGCGTGTCTACGAAATTGAGCGCGCAGGTATGGCTGCTGCCGATATGGTTATCGCTGTGTCGAACCTCACGCGTAATATCGTTATCAATAAGTATAATATTGAACCTGAGAAGGTTGTGGCGGTGCATAATGCCGTGCAGTTTGCTGAGAACGACAACCCGCTGCCCGTACGTGGTGTCAAAGATAAGATTGTTACGTTCCTTGGCCGTATCACCTTCCAGAAGGGCCCTGACTATTTTATCGAGGCGGCAGCTAAGGTGTTGGCTCGCGTTCCAAATGTACGCTTCGTGATGGCCGGCTCGGGTGATATGATGAACCATTGTATTCGTCGTGTTGCACAGCTCGGTATTGCGGATCGTTTCCATTTCACGGGCTTCCTTAAGGGTGACGATGTACAGAAGATGTTCCAGCTATCGGACGTATACATCATGCCTTCGGTTTCGGAACCTTTCGGTATCTCGCCACTTGAGGCTATGCGCTCGAATGTGCCCACGATTATCTCGCACCAGAGCGGTGTTGCAGAGGTCTTGGACTATGCCGTAAAGGTTAACTACTGGGATGTAGATGCTATGGCTGATGCCATTTATGGTCTGATCACCTATCCAGCCCTTGCTAAGATGTTCTCGGAGAAGGGTATGGAGGAGGTTAACAACCTCAAGTGGTTCAATGCTGCTGTGAAGATTAAGGATGTATATCAGCAGGCTATCGACAAGTGTAATAAATAAAAAGTAAAGATATATGAAGACTGTTTGTTTCTATTTTCAGGTGCACCAGCCCTGGCGTTTGAAGACCTATCGTTTCTTTCAGATGGGCAACGACCATAACTATCTCGACGACTTCACCAACCGCGCTATCATGCAGAAGGTGGCTCGCGAGTGCTACCTCCCAATGAATGCGCTGCTTTTGAGCCTTATCCAGGAGAATAAGGGTGCTTTCCGTTGCACATTCTCTATTACGGGCTCTGCTGTCGAGCAGTTCAAGGCATACGCCCCCGAGGTGTTGGAGTCGTTCAAGGCTCTTGCCGCTACGGGTTGTGTTGAGTTCCTTGGCGAGACCTACTCTCACTCGCTCTCGTCACTCTACTCGGTTGACGAGTTCAAGCAGGAGGTTAAGCTTCACTCGCAGATGCTCAAGGAGGAGTTCGGCGTGAAACCTACGGCTTTCCGCAACACCGAGCTTATCTATTCGGACGATATTGCTAAGGCTGTTGAGGGCATGGGCTTTAAGACTATGCTTGCCGAGGGTGCTAAGCATATCCTTGGCTGGAAGTCGCCCAACTTCGTATATACCGACGCTGTTGACAACAAGCTTCGTCTGTTGCTCCGTAACTATAAGCTCTCGGACGATATCGCTTTCCGCTTCTCGAATGAGGGATGGCCCGAGTGGCCTCTTACGGCTGATAAGTATGCCAGCTGGGTTGCTCAGGAGAATGGCGACATTGTTAACCTCTTCATGGACTATGAGACATTCGGTGAGCACCAGAAGGCATCGACTGGCATCTTCGACTTTATGAAGGCGCTACCCGCAGCACTTCTTGCTACTGGCGAGGTTGAGTTTGCTACTGCCAGCGAGGCTTCGAAGAAGCTCCAGCCCGTAGCTGTTCTCCACTGTCCATACGCTATGTCGTGGGCAGATGAGGAGCGCGATGTTACCGCTTGGCTCGGTAATGACCTCCAGAACGAGGCATTCCAGAAGCTCTACGCCCTTGCTCCCAAGATCAAGAAGGTTAAGAATAAGGACTTCGAGTATGTATGGCACTTCATGCAGAACTCAGATCACTTCTACTATATGGCTACTAAGTGGTTCTCAGACGGTGATGTTCATTCATACTTCAACCCCTATGACTCAGCTTATGAGGCCTTCATCAACTATATGAATGTGTTGGCTGACTTTGAGATTGAGCTCAATAAACTATAATTTGTTGTGATAAGGGGTCTACTTCGGTACCTCAATCAAAAGAGCGAATGGGAAATACGTCAAGTATGTCCCATCCGCTCTTTCTCTTTATCGGCACCAAATTAGACCTCTTCTGACAACAAATTCCTTGTGATAAGGGGTCTACTTCGGCCTCTCAGTCAAAATGGTGAATGGGAAATGTCAAGTATGTCCCATCCGCTCTTTCTCTTTTTCGGCACCAAATTAGACCACTTCTGACAACAAATTTCTTGTGATAAGGGGTCTACTTCGGCCTCTCAGTCAAAATGGTGAATGGGAAATACGTCGAGTATGTCCCATCCGCTCTTTCTCTTTATAGGCACCAGATTAGACCACTTTTGACATGAAATTGGGGTGTGCTATCCCAAACGTTATATTCCCAGTCGTCTTGCGCCTACAAAGCCTTTGATAATTGCCCTCTTGTCCTTTTGCTACTCCTGAACGATGAATGTGCCTGAGTAGTCTAACGACACCGTCTCCCCATTCTCCATGGTGTAGTATGCCGTGACATGGTGTGATGTTGTGCTTGTTGCTTCGTCTGTATATGCCGTAACTGTTGCACTTCCCTCGGTAAAGCACTTAAAATCATCGTTAGTAAAGAAGGTGATATAGGTGTAACGCTGGTCGGTGGTCATCACAGAGCCATCGCCTAATGGGTATGTGCCAGAAGGTAGGTGACTGCCTTCGAGTGGCGAGTAGAAGTCGATAAAGAGCGTGCGGTCGGTGGCATTATCGTAGAACGACACGTAGTCGTTACGTAGACCGTTTGTCTCCATCGTATAAGCATGCGCCGTGATATTATTGTTGAGGACATAGGTGGCATCATCCGCAGGCTTTGCCTCGGTCTGCACTACGAGGGTGCTGGCCATAGTAATCTCACCAGCACTATTGCTCGCGGCAGCATAAATCTCGTATGTCATACCTGCAACAAGACCTTCGATGTTGACCTCCGCAGTAGGATTTGCCTCAGCCTCAGTGCCATTGCTCATGACTGTTGAGGCATCGAGTGTCGTTGTGCTCTGCATAACACACATCCAGCGTGTCTCCGTAGCGTCGCTTGTGGTTATCTCAATAACTATGTTCTCCTGGCCAATCTCTATCGTCCTAAGCGAGATCTGAGCCTTTGCCACATTCTCGGTGGGGGTATCGTTAGGAGTCTGAGGTGTATCCTCGTTGCTATCGCCACAAGCCAACATAAGGGCGGCTATAAGTAGGGCTGATGCGGTCTTTAAGAGTTTCATATAGTGTAGGTTATAATTAAGGCTGCCCCAAGATCGGGGCGGCCTTATAGTCTATCTTTTTCGTATTAAGCCTCTGCGCTGTTTGACTCTTTGAGTGCCTCGCGTAGCTTTGCGGGGAAGTTACTCTTGATGTCGCGCTCCATTGAGAGAATCATGCTACAAATGGCGCGTGCCGACGAGCTGCCATGGCCAATCATCACGGGGGCGTTGATACCCATAACCTGAAGGCCACCAACGCTCTCGGCATTCATCGACTCCCAGAAGTCCTGCTGCCAGTATAGCTTCGGTATGATGCGTCCGAGCAGCGGGCGTAGGAAGTTCTTAACGCGGGGCTTACCGCCACCCAAGCGGAAGTTAATACGGTAGAGTGCCTCGGCCATCTTTAGAAGGCTGTTGCCCACGAAGGCATCGGCAACGACAACATCGCCAATCTTGCCTGTGAAGATATACGAAGCCTCAACGTTACCCACGAAGTTATAGCGGCTGTCTGCCTTCATAAGGTCGTACGTAGCCTTCGACTGAGCATTACCCTTGCCCTCCTCCTCGCCGATGTTGAGGAGTGCCACGCGTGGGTTCTCCATCTTAAGTGCCGACTTTGCATATATCGAGCCGAGGAGACCATACTGAGCCAGCACCTCGGGCTTAGCATCGACATTAAGACCAACGTCCATGAGGATTGCATGACGTATGCCGTGCTCGGCAGATACTGTGGGTATGAGTGTTGCGAGTACAGGGCGGATGACTCCCTCGATAGGCTTAATCACCTGCTGCGAGCCCACCAACATTGCACCCGTAGATCCTGCGCTGGCAAAACCGTCGATCTTGCCCTCCGAGAGGTCGCGGAAACCTACCGTGATACTCGAGTCGCGCTTGGCAACAAAGGCTTTTGCGGGGTGGTCACCCATCTCGATCACCTGAGTCGTTGCCACGATGTCGAAGTTCTCCTCGGGGCAGTCGTGCTTATTCAGAAGCTCGCGTATGCGCTGCTCATCACCATAGAGCACGATGCGGCTATCCTTGCTGATATGCTTAAGCGACATTACCGCACCCTCGATTGCTACTTCAGGGGCAAAGTCGCCACCCATAGCGTCGATACCGATCTTTATCATAATGTTGTTGTTAAGGTTGCGAAAATAAGTGACGTAACATGACGTTACAAAAAAAGAAAAGCACTACCGCGCTTCGCGGTGTGCTCTTCTTCTCTTCTTGGAAGACTACTCAGCTGCCTTCTTCTCGATTGCGAGCTTACCGCGATAGAAACCGCACTCGGGGCATACGCGGTGGTAGAGTACTGCTGAACCGCAGTTTGAGCAGTTTACTACAGTGGGAACTACTGCCTTGTAGTGAGTTCTTCTCTTGTCTCGACGTGTAGAAGAGACTTTGTGTTTAGGATGTGCCATACTACAATATAATTTTTAAGTTTTTAAGTTTCTTTTTCAGCATTGCCTCGTGCCTGACGGATAGACCCGCGACGATGCCTTGTATTCCTCTATTCGTTACTCTCAAGTTTGCGTTTCAGAGCTGCGAGTACCCCTTTGTTGTAGTCATCTAAGCCCTGAACGTCGCTCTCTTCGGCCTCAGCCTCCATGCGCTCAAGATCCTCCTCCGATGCCTCGCTAAACGCGGCGATCATCTCGGGGTTACAACCGCCCTCCTCGTGTACACGACGATAGGGTAGTGAGAGCACGATGCTCTCGTAGATGTACTGCGTGAGGTTGAGGAAGTCCTCTGATGGAGATATCCACATCACCTCACCATCATAGTCGTCAATCTCATCCGAGAACTTAACAACGAGGTCGCCCTCATAATCCACCGCTATCGGACAATCCTCCAAACAACGGTCACACTCGCAGATTACCTCGCCATTAATGGTGACGTTGAGCTCCAACATCGTCTCGCTACGCTTGAGCGTGACGTGTGCATCGCAACGTCCTCCCTTAATCTCCACACGGTCGTATGCCTCGAAAAGTGAGTCATCTACCTGGAAATCATACTCATAGCTTCCACTTTTAAGCCCCTTGTAGGCTATCGTGTACAATGCAATCTGCTCCATTTCAGCACAATTAGTCTGCAAATTTACGACAAAAAACTAAAATCTGCAAATTATTACTATTTTTGTGGCGTAGTTTTGTGTAAAAAGATTGAAAATTATTGAAATTATGGCACCGTTTACTGTATCCATCGAGTGTTACTACGAGGGTTTTTGGCGATATAACTACGTTGTTATGGGTAGTGTTATGTGCGCAGGTGAGGAGGTTGACTTCATCAAGCATCGTAGCGAGGTGGCTCCCGTTGGGGCTGAACTTAGGGAGATGCCATTGGGTTACTCCAAGGAGCGCGGTGTGAAGCTCGTGAGCAAGGAGGGTGACGAGCTTACCTTATATATATATGTAATACCACATACGTTGCCGAGCACCGACAGTACTGCCGATGCTGAGGTCTTTAATATGTCGCTTGTCGTTTCCCATGGCTCGAAGGTTATCCTTAAGCGCCAACTTGAGATAAACCCTTGGTCGGGTGATAATATCGAGCTAAGACTTAACTCCGATGGGTTAACCAAAAGCGAGTTGTAGCCGTAGGTGTCTATCTCAATCTGTTCGGCGTACTGCCAGTATGCCGTTGCTGTTCCACCTTACGGCACTTGCGGCTAACGAGTGGTGGCTGGCAATCGGGCTATCGCTTGGCGTATTGCTCCTTAGTGAGCTACTGAAACCATTATCTAAATAGTGTTTATATTGGATGATGAAAGCCAGCCCGTGGTTGATTCGCGGGCTGGCTTTCTTGATATATGTAGAGTTGTGGTATAAAAAGATTTGGGCTGTCCGATTTTTACGTTGGACAGCCCAAAATCATAAGGTTTGCGGACGATTACATCATTCCGCCCATGCCTGCGGCACCTGCGCCTGCCAAGGTCTGAAGAGGACCCTCCTCCTTCTTCTCGGCCAATACGCACTCCGTGGTGAGGAACATCGAGGCGATAGATGCTGCGTTCTCCAGCGCTACGCGCGACACCTTCGTTGGGTCGATGATACCCGCAGCGAGCATATCCTCGTATCGGTCGTCGCGAGCGTTATAACCGAAGGCACCCTCGCCCTCCTTTACCTTGTTAACCACAACCGAGCCCTCGCCACCAGCGTTAGCAACGATCTGGCGCAAAGGCTCCTCGATAGCGCGCTTAACAATCTGGATACCAGTTGTCTGGTCGTCGTTCTCGCCCTTCATGCCCTCGAGCGATGCTACGGCGCGGATATATGCTACGCCACCGCCAGGAACGATACCCTCCTCAACAGCGGCACGTGTAGCAGCCAATGCGTCATCAACGCGATCCTTCTTCTCCTTCATCTCTACCTCGGTAGCAGCACCTACGTAGAGCACCGCTACACCACCAGCGAGCTTAGCCAAACGCTCCTGAAGCTTCTCGCGGTCGTAGTCCGACGTAGCATTCTCGATAGATGCGCGAATCTGCTGCACGCGAGCAGCGATAGCCTCCTTAGAACCAGCACCGTCAACAATAGTTGTATTCTCCTTGTTCAAGGTCACCTTCTCGGCAGTACCGAGTACCTCGAGACCTGCATCCTCGAGCTTCATGCCCTTATCCGTAGAGATGACAGTTGCACCCGTAAGTGTAGCGATATCCTCCAAGATCTCCTTGCGGCGGTCACCAAAGCCTGGAGCCTTGCAAGCTGCAATCTTAAGCGTGCCGCGAAGCTTGTTTACGACGAGAGCCGATAGTGCCTCGCCATCAACATCCTCGGCGATGATAAGCAACGAGCGACCGCTCTGAGCCACAGGCTCAAGTATGCCCATAATCTCCTTCATCGTCGAGATCTTCTTGTCGGCGATAAGGATGAAGGGCTTGTCGAGCTGTGCCTCCATCTTCTCGGTGTCGGTGATGAAGTATGCCGAGATATAACCGCGGTCGAACTGCATACCCTCGACAACGTCAACGTGCGTCTCCGTGCCCTTAGCCTCCTCGACGGTGATGACACCCTCGTTGTTTACCTTTGCCATAGCCTCGGCGATAAGCTTACCAATCTTACGGTCGTTGTTTGCCGAGATGGTTGCCACCTGCTCGATCTTGTCGAAGTCTGAGCCAACCACCTGGCTCTGAGCCTTAAGCGACTCTACAACCTTCTCAACTGCTGCGTCGATACCGCGCTTGAGGTCCATAGGGTTGGCACCTGCCGTTACGTTCTTGATACCCACTGAGATAAGCGACTGTGCAAGGACGGTAGCTGTTGTTGTGCCGTCGCCCGCATCATCGTTTGTTTTTGACGCTACCTCGCGCACCATCTGTGCACCCATATTTGCGAATGTATCCTCGAGCTCTACCTCCTTAGCCACCGTAACGCCATCCTTCGTTACCTGCGGAGCACCGAACTTCTTGTCAATGATTACGTTACGACCCTTAGGGCCAAGTGTCACCTTCACGGCGTTGCATAGTGCATCAACACCCTCCTTGAGAAGCTCTCTTGCCTCTACGTTATATCTAATCTCTTTTGCCATAATTGTCTTAAATGCTTTACTATTAAAATGCTAATTACACACCACAAATTAGGGGTATTATTCGATAACTGCGATGATGTCCGACTGCTTCATAACGAGGTAGTCCTCGCCCTCGTAGCTAAGCTCCGTGCCGGCATACTTGCCATACATCACCACGTCGCCAACCTTCACCTCCATCTTAACGTCGGCGGTGCCGGGGCCTGCTGCTACTACCTTGCCCATAAGGGGCTTCTCCTTAGCTGTGTCGGGGATGAAGAGACCTCCCGCGGTCTTCTCCTCTGCCGGATTGGGCTTTACCAATACACGGTCTGAAAGTGGTTTTACTGCCATAATCTCTGTTTGTTTTATGTTTTGTAGTTAATTTCTGTTTTACGATGATTTGTCGCGGCAATCACTGTGCCAAATATCATTTGTCATACGTTGGATGTAGGCTCATTTGTTGCGTGACTGACAAAATGTCAGTAATAGTGCCATTCCGCCACACATAGAGTCGTATTATCGTAGCTTTATGGCGTTAAGGCGCATTGCGAGTTGGTGTAGATATTTCTCAATCTCGATGCGACGCTCGAGTGTTGGGCGTTTCGAGCCATTAACATATTGCTGCATAAGGGTTTCGTTAATACCCATTGAGCGAGCCACTTGCCTAACATTGAGTTCGGGAAATGCGTTAAACATATCGCCCACGGGATTCTCCCCAGGTAGCCATTTTACTATGTGTTTGTCCATTGCCGTTGAATTTTTGCAAAGTTAGCATTTTATTCGTTAATCTGTATTGCGGGTATTAATTTTAATACCCACGTTGTATTTTATCTAACAATATAGAGTAATGTCAATCTTTTATATTGGTATTAATTCTAATACCCATATTGTGTAGTGCGCTTACATTTGGGAGGGTGTGTTACATGACAATTGACTTTTTGACATACAGTTACATCATTATACTCTGTTGCGGGTATTATTTTTAATACTCGCGATTGGGCTGGTGCTGGAAATAATAAATGAACAGAATATGTGTGATTGAGTTGTCTCTACAATAACATAATACTACTTCCAGGCTGGTTGTGCGATTAATTTGCGGGTATTAATTTAATACTCATAATATCAGAGTGTGATTATTGAGGGGAAATAGTAGTATATGGTTAAGCAAAAACGTTAACCTATGATAATCGGGTACTGAAAGTTGTCCCTCTTAACGGTTTGTTCGTATGCCCAAAATATCTCCTTGTGATTATGCACGTAACTTATCTCTCCATTGTCATCAATCTTGATGATGTGAGGGAGACCCAGGTAACGAGGTCATATAGCATAGTTTGTGTGATAGTATGCGTATCCATCCTTGTCGGTACAAAAGTTGACAATCTTGTGATTAATACTCACGGCGTACCGATTAGCAATCGCCATATTATCTATCTCGCTATCTCCAATGGCTGTGATTTATAGTGATTTATTTCTGATACTTCTCACCCCAGAGTCTGCGCATGCGCTCGGCGATTTTCTGCTCTTGGGCGTTCTGCTCATTGGGGGTATAGAAACGTGTGCCGCTAAGGCTCTCGGGGAGGAACTCCTGTTGCACGAAGTTGCCCGCATAGTCGTGGGCATACTTATAATCGGCACCATAGCCGAGCTTATCCATCAGCTTTGTGGGGGCATTTCTTAGGTGCAGAGGCACAGGGCGGTTGGTGGTGTCGTGCTCGACCATCTGCAGTGCCTTATTGATAGCCGCGTATGCCGAGTTGCTCTTGGGGCTCGTGGCGAGGTATATCGTTGTCTCGGCCAGCGTGATACGTGCCTCGGGCATACCGATCTTATGTACCGTGTCGAAGCAGGCGTTGGCCAAAAGTAGGGCGTTGGGGTTGGCAAGGCCCACATCCTCGGATGCGAGGATGACAAGACGGCGGGCGATAAAGCGTGGCTCTTCGCCACCGGCAAGCATACGTGCGAGGTAGTAGATGGCGGCATTGGGATCGCTACCGCGCACAGACTTGATGAATGCTGAGATAACGTCGTAGTGTTGCTCACCCGACTTATCGTAGAGGGCGATGTTCTGTTGTAGACACTCTGTCACGCGCTCGTCGTCGATGGTTATCGTGCCATCCGATGCGCCTACGATGATGTCGATAATGTTGAGTAGCTTCCTCGCGTCGCCTCCCGAGAAGCGGAATAGAGCCTCTGTCTCGCGCACCTCGATCTGTCGGCTCTTAAGCTCGGTGTCGGTCTCAAGAGCGCGGTCGAGGAGTGTCTGAAGCTCGCTATCATCCATGGGCTTAAGCACATAGACCTGACAGCGGCTAAGCAATGGCGAGATGACCTCGAACGATGGGTTCTCCGTCGTGGCACCAATGAGTGTGACGATGCCCTGCTCCACAGCGCCGAGTAACGAGTCCTGCTGCGATTTGTTGAAGCGGTGGATCTCGTCGATAAACAAGAATGCGGGGCGGGCGTTGAAGAGGTGCTGATTCTTAGCCTTCTCGATAACCTCGCGCACATCCTTAACGCCCGACGTTACGGCTGAGAGCGTATAGAAGGGGCGGTCGAGGGCTGTGGCTACGATCTTGGCAAGCGTAGTCTTGCCAACGCCTGGAGGTCCCCATAGGATGAACGAGGGGACGCTGCCCGAGGCGATGAACTTACGGAAAACACCATTCTCGCCAACGAGGTGTGTTTGACCTATATAGTCGTCGAGGCTCTGCGGGCGCAGACGCTCGGCTAAGGGTTGTTGTGCCATACGTGTAGTGTGAGAGATGTGGGGCTGCCCAGTTGCGGACAGCCCCATAGTCGTTTATCTGTTTAGTGTTTTAGCTCGGCAACGCGCTTGGGGTCGTGCTTATAGCGGAAGAGTATCATAAAGGCGAGGGCTACAACGAGGGCGTAGCCTGCAAATATGAACCATGTAGACTGCCAACCATCCGTGAACTCGGGACGTGATACAAGGTGGCCCCCCTCCCATGTGCAGTAGTGGTTGACAATCTCACCAGCAATATATGTACCCACCGAGGCACCGATACCGTTGGTCATAAGCATAAACAATCCCTGAGCGCTACCCTGCATCGACTGGGGAGCCTCCTGTTGCACGAACATAGCACCCGATACGTTGAAGAAGTCGAATGCCACGCCATAAACCAAGCATGAGCAGATAAGGGCGATGATGCCCATAACCGTCTCCGTAGAACCTACTCCAAAGAGTCCGAAACGCAATACCCACGCAAACATTGCGATAAGCATAACGTTCTTAATACCAAAGCGAATGAGGAAGAACGAGGTGAGCAGGATGCACAATGCCTCGGATATCTGCGAGAGCGACACGAGCATCGTTGGGTTGCTTGCAAACCAGCTATCCGAGGTTGCCGAGAAACTCTCGATATAGGGTGTTGCAAAGCCGTTGGTAATCTGCAACGATACGCCGAGGAGCATCGAGAAGATAAAGAACATAGCCATCGTCTTAGACTTAAAGAGCACGAAGGCATCGAGACCGAGGCGCTCGGCGATACTCTTCTTACCTATATTCTCGCTGAGTGGGCACTGGGGCAAGGTAAATGAGTAGAGACCGAGCAGAACGCCCAAGCCACCGCTGATAACGAGCTGCATATATGTCTGCTGGGCCGTGAGTTCCAAGCCGAACGATAGGCTATTTACGAGCCACATTGAGGCGATAAAGCCCACAGTACCGAGTGTGCGGATCGGCGGGAACGCCTTGACGAAGTCGAGGCCAGCGCGCGTGAGCGTACCGAAGGCTACGGTGTTCGACAGCGCGATGGTGGGCATGTAGAACGCAACGCTAAGTACATAGGGGATAAATATCGGCCAGATGTCGGCGATGTATGCGGCATTATCGGCATTTGCGGCGGCAAGCTCCGATGCTTCATAGCCAAAATATGCTGCGATGAGCATAAAGCCACCAGCCAAGAGGTGCGAAAGACCCAAAAGTCGCTGTGGCTGGATATACTTATCTGCAATAATACCCATGATTGCGGGCATAAAGATCGAAACTACACCTTGTGCGATATAGAACCATGATATGTAGCTACCGAGACCTACCTTGCCCAAAAACTGACCCACGCAGGTCAGATAAGCTCCCCACACGGCAAACTGCAGGAAGTTCATTACGATTAATCGTGACTTGATGCTATTCATAATCAGCGAGTTTTATGTTATTTTTTATCTCTGTATTGCAAAAATCTTAACAAAGGTATAAAAAAAATTCACATTTTTCTTTGTAATTAGAAAATAATGTTCTACTTTTGCACCGTCAAACAAAAATATTGGGCTATGGTGTAATGGTAACACTACAGATTCTGGTCCTGTCATTCTTGGTTCGAATCCAGGTAGCCCAACTAAAAGCAGTCGATGTTGTTCGGCTGCTTTTTTTGTTGTTATCTGGGTGTGATATGGCGAGAGGGGTAGCCTACGGCACTTTCGACACAGCAAACGGAGAGAGGTATAGTGTGTTATCTTTCACTGCACTTTAACTACCCCTTTAGCAAGCCTCGCTTGCGAACTATTCTTAACCTTCTACTCACTACGCCAATTACTAATGAGATAGTTCACTTCGCTGCTGCACATCGAATCCGGGTAGCCCAACTAACGAGCAGTCGATTTTCCATGTAGCTAAGTATGCTCTTATTTTCCATGAAATATCGCTAAAATAGTGCCTCAATAGCTATATAGTCACCCTATAAATCCACTTTTTATAGATGGTATATAAATGGTATATAATTGTAGTACAGATGATTATCTATATACATAGTGGTCATGTCGTCCACTTTTTTTGAGTTTCATCAAATATTCATTTCAAAGTGAAACTTTCAGCAAATATATGCAATAAATATCATCCACTTTATTAACTTATCCTGTTTGGGGTAAATTTGTTGAAAATCAGTATTTTAGATTAAATAATGTGTATATAATAATCTAACTTATCGACACTTTTATTATAATAAAACTTGCTCGATCAATAAATTATAACTACCTTTATAGTAGAATTAGTGCAAAGAAGATATGGTGGGGCGAACCAGAATTTTGAACGATGCCCATGGTATAGTGACACTATACAACCTCCACCAAGTTAAGCAGTTTTAGATAGTAGTCCGACCACGGTGATTGTCCGTGATGCTCTTTACATTGACACACACAAACAACTTAATTAATAATTCTAAAGCCTATGAAAAACTTTACTCACAGAATCGCTTTGATCATCGCGATCTTATGCGTGGGCAGTGTTTCGGCATTTGCTCAACAAGTGAAGGGTACCGTTAAGGACTCAGCAGGCTCTCCGATCATCGGTGCAGCTGTTGTTGTCGAGGGTACAACAGTCGGCACATCTACTGATGTCAATGGTACATTTGCCGTTGATGCTCGTGACGGCCAGACATTGGTGGTATCTTTCATCGGTTACGTCCCCCAGAACGTAGTTGTGGGGGGGGGAAGAACGGTTTATGACATTGTTCTTCAAGAGGATATCCTCGATGTAGACGAGGTTGTAGTTGTTGGTTACGGTACTCAGAAGAAGAGCGTTGTAACGGCAGCAATCTCATCTATCACGGCTGATGACCTTAAGGCTCAGTCGAACAATCGCATCCAGAACGTACTTCAGGGTATGACCTCGGGTGTTACCGTTACTGCCCCCTCTGGTGCTCCCGATGCATCGGCTCAGGTGCGCGTGCGCGGTGTTGGCTCTATCAACAACTCGGAGCCTTTGTACATCGTCGACGGTTTGGCAATTTCTGGTGGTATCGACTACCTTAACCCCAACGATATCGAGCGTATCGAGGTTTTGAAGGATGCTGCTTCGGGTGCTGTGTACGGTGCACGTGCTGCTAACGGTGTTATCCTCGTGACTACTAAGAAGGGTCAGAAGGGTCGTGCCGTTGTAAACTACGACTTCTCTTATGGTTGGCAGAATCCATGGCGTAAGCCTCAGGTGCTCAACGCTACGGAGTATGCTACAATCATGAACGAGGGTTATATCAACGCTGGTCAGGCCCCCATCTACGACAATCCTTATGAGTTTGGCGAGGGTACTGATTGGGTAAGCGAGACGTTGAACGCTAACGCTCCTATCATGAAGCACGACCTCTCGATTATGGGTGGTTCGGAGAGCGTCAACTACGCACTTTCGGCTGGTTACCTTACACACGAGGGTATCGTGGGTGGTAACTACGATCGTTCTAACTATGAGCGTCTCACAATTCGTGCCAACATTGGTGCTACCGTATTCGATAGCTCGAAGAAGCGCGATTGGCTCAATAAATTGACCGTTCAGACCTCTGTATCGTACGCGCGCATATTATCTACTGGTATCGAGGCTAACTCGGAGTATGGTTCACCACTCGGCTCGGCTATCACAATGTCGCCGCTGTTGGACGTTTACGCTACTCCCGAGCAGGAGGAGGAGTACAAGACGCTCTATCCTGAGGGCTACGAGCACATCGTTCGCGATGCTAACGGCCGTCCTTACACCGTTGTTGATGGTGGCGTTTACAACGAGCAGACCAACCCATTGGCATTCCTCTCATTGCCTGGTACTAAGTATGAGACTGATAAGTTTATTGCTAACTTTGTAGGCGAGATTTCGCTTTATGATGGTCTTAAGTTCCGTTCATCGGTAGGTGTTGACCTCGCATTCTGGGGCAACCACGGCTACAACAAGCAGTACTTCCTCTCTTCTAAGCGTTACAGCTACAACACTGTCGCTTCGGAGACTATTTACGACAAGGATGGTAACGCTACCGTAACCGAGAAGACCAACTACGCTGAGTCTGTATCACAGGAGATGAATCGTGGTTTGCAGTATCAGGTTGAGAATGTCCTTTCATACGACAAGACATTCGGCAAGCACTCTATCGCTATCCTTTTGGGTCAGTCGGCTATCTCATCTACATCGCAGAACGTAGGTGCTTCGGCACGTGGTATCATGTACCCTTATGATCCTTATAAGATCACCGTTAATAACACTCTCGGCCAGCAGGCTGACGGTGATCGTAACGGTTGGGGTTCTTGGAATTCTATCCCCTATCGCTTGGCATCGTACTTCGGTCGTGTGTCGTACAACTACGACGAACGATATATGGCCGAGGTAACCTTCCGTCGTGATGGTTCAAGCCGTTTCGGTGATAACAACAAGTGGGGTAACTTCCCATCAGTATCAGCAGGTTGGAATATTAAGAATGAGGCATTTATGGATAATGCTGAGTGGCTATCTACTTTGAAGCTCCGTGCATCTTGGGGTATCAACGGTAATGATGCTATCGGTAATTTCGTATATGCCGTATATATGAACTCGGGTAACAACTATGTATTCGGTTCTGGTGCTAATGGTTCGGAGGTTATCAACCTTGGTGCTAAGCCCTCTGGCCTTGCTAACCCCGACGCACGTTGGGAGGAGTCACGTCAGACCGACATCGGTTTGGATGCAGGCTTCTTCGACAACCGCTTGACATTCACATTTGACTGGTATAACAAGAAGACCGCAGGTATGCTTCTCTCAATGCCTGTTCCTGGCTATGCTGGTGACTCTGCTCCTACTGGTAACCTTGGTGATATGGTTAACCGTGGTATCGAGTTTGAGATTGGCTGGCGCGACTCAGCTGGTTCGTTCAACTACCACATCTCGGCTAACGCAACCTATAACCAGAACGAGCTTACTTACCTCGGTGACGACTCTACTCACCTCTACGGCTCTAACCACAAGATCGGTCAGTTGACACGTGGTTCTATCGGCCTTCCTTTCCCATACTTCTATGGTTATGTTACCGACGGTATCTTCCAGAATATGGATGAGGTTAATGCTCACGTAAACGCTGACGGTGTGTTGTTGCAGCCTAAGGCCGCTCCTGGTGATGTTCGCTTCAAGGATCTTGATGGTAATGGAGTTATCGACGATGGTGACCGTACGATGATTGGTAAGGGTATGCCCGACTGGACATTTGGTCTTAACCTCGGTTTCGAGTGGAAGGGTCTTGACTTCAACATGTTGTTGCAGGGTCAGGCCGGTTGTGAGATCTTCAACGTATCGCGTCGTACCGACCTCTACTACGTTAACCTTAATAAGTCTATCTTGAATCGTTGGACTGGTGAGGGCTCAACCAACAAGTATCCTCGTTTCATGTTCGACTCGGCTAACGAGAACTACCGTGTATCTGACCTCTGGTTGGAGGATGGCTCGTTCTTGCGTTGCCGTAACATGCAGATTGGTTACACATTGCCAGTTAACATTACCAAGAAGGTCGCTATTTCGCGTCTGCGTGTATTCGTAATGGCTGAGAACCTCTTTACATTGACGAAGTACACAGGTTGCGATCCTGAGGTTACCGGTGGTAATGGCTTCGGTACAGAGGCGGGTATCGACCGTGGTGTATATCCGCAAGCACGCATTTGGACAGTAGGTGTTAACCTTTCATTATAATCTCCTAAAACGACTATCAATATGAAAAAGAACAATATATTCATGACAGGGTTGTTCGTTGCAGCAACTCTTTTCACGACCGGTTGTAGTGACAGCTTCTTGGAAGTTGATAATCCTTCCGGTGAACCGCTTGAAGAATATTATACTACGGATGCCCATATCCAGGAAGCGCTGATTGCGGCATACGATCCTCTTCATTGGCCGGACTGGGGATTGGGACAGTACAATGCATTGAACATTGATGCAGAAATCATGGGCGACGATTTCTGGGTAGGTGGTGCGAATGCTGCCGATATGCAGAACTGGCACATGCTCTTCAATTATGAAGCCGACGAAAACAATACTCTTTCTTCTTTGTGGACAGTGGACTATTCGGGTATCAAGCGTTGTAACGACTTGTTGGCTTATTTGCCTTTGGGTAAGGATTTGACTGATGCCAATCGTGCATCTTATGAAATGCAAGCCCGTAGTCTTCGCGTGTTCTATTCCAACATGTTGTGGCATTATTTCGGAAATGTTCCTTTCTATTTGGAAAATCTGAGCAATCCTCCTTATACAGCTCCTCAGTTGACTGCGGATGAGGTGTATGACCAGCTGATTGTGGAATTGGAAGCTGTGATTGATTCCAATGTACTTCCGATGCGTTGGAGTGATGACCAGTCTGGTCGTGTATCACAGGCCATGGCTTGGATGATGTATGCTGAAATGGTGATGTACCAGAATGATGAAAGTAGATACGCCAAGGCATTGCAAGGCATGAAGGCTATCATCAGTAGCGGTCAATATGCCTTGAATCCGAATTATGCGAACCTTTGGGAAGAAAGCGGTGAATGGTGCTCTGAATCGATCTTCGAAATCAACTATGAAGATGCCAATAATGAACGTGGTTGGAGTAGTCCATTGGCTATCGGTGGTACCGTTCTTCCTACACTGATTGCTCCTAACTCATGGCCTGGTGGTGATGGTTGGGATGGTGGCGACGGCTGGGGATTCTTGCCGGTACGTGTTGAAACTTACGATATGTATGCCGAAGGTGATGTTCGCCGTGATGCTACTTGTTGGGATGTTCGTGGCGTTACTTATACAGAACGATATCAGGATACTCACATCTGGTTGGCTAAGTATAGACCGTTTACAGAAAACAACAAAGATGCTGGTTTCGACAACAACTTGAACTATAACAACAACTACCGTTATTATCGTTATGCTGAAACATTGTTGAATGCCGCTGAATTGAGTCTTCGTACAAATTCAGGTGATGCAGCTTCTTATTTGAATGAAGTTCGTAATCGTGCCGGTTTGGAAGCGATTGATGCAACCATTGACAACATCATCGAAGAACGCCATTTGGAATTTGTTGGTGAAGGTAAGCGCTATTGGGATTTGGTTCGTACAGGTAAGGCTGCCAGTGTATTGGTTCCAGACCAATATGGATATCGTACTAACTCTTGG
>CALBKP010000076.1 GCA_937895825.1 uncultured Alistipes sp.
AGTGAGTGATTCGGGGGCGAAATATAGTAGTTTGGTACGTCCATCCAAAACATCCTGTCGCACCTGAGCAATGGCCGATTTGTTGAGCGACGAGTTGAGAAAGTGGGCAATACCCGACTCTGTTGAGAACGTACGCATTGCATCCACCTGATTCTTCATTAGGGCAATGAGCGGTGATATCACAATCGCCACACCGTCCATAATGAGGGCTGGAAGCTGGTAGCACAACGATTTTCCACCACCTGTAGGCATGAGCACAAATGTATCCTTGCCAGCCAAAACATTACTAATGACTGCCTCCTGGTTGCCCTTAAATGATGAAAATCCGAAATATTCGCGCAGCTTATCGTGTAGCAATACTCCCTGTTCGGTGTCCATAATTTTTTCGTTGTAAAGAAAATTTACCCAAATATAATATATTTTTTTGAAAAATAGTAATAACTTTGTGAAAAATTTGTAAAAAAATATGCGATTATTCACAAGCGAGCTGGTAAAATCCTATAAATCACGTACTGTGGTAAACCACGTAACCATCGATGTCAATCAGGGTGAGATCGTCGGTTTGTTGGGACCAAACGGTGCGGGTAAGACAACGACGTTCTACATGATCGTAGGTCTCATCAAGCCCAACGAGGGGCGCATCTTCTTGGAGGACGACAATGGCAAGATTACGGACATAACCTCCGAGCCGGTATATCGCCGTGCACAGATGGGCGTGGGCTACCTCGCTCAGGAGGCATCCGTGTTTCGCCACTTAACGGTCGAGGACAATTTGCGTGCCGTGTTGGAGATGACAAAATACTCGAAGCAGTACCAGAAGGAGCGTGTGGAGAGCCTTATCGAGGAGTTTCGCCTTCAGAAGGTACGTAAGAGCTATGGTAATCAGCTCTCAGGTGGTGAGCGTCGTCGTACGGAGATTGCACGTGCCGTGGCTATTAACCCTGCGTTCATCCTTCTCGATGAGCCATTTGCTGGTGTCGACCCCATCGCTGTTGAGGACATCCAGAGCATCGTAGGTACGCTTAAGGATAAGAATATCGGTGTTATCATCACCGACCATAATGTCGACGAGACACTCGCTATTACCGATAGAACATACCTTCTCTATGAGGGAAAGATTCTTAAGACGGGTTCGGCTGAGGATCTTGCTAACGATGAGATGGTGCGCCGTGTCTACCTCGGTAGTAACTTCGAGCTTCGTACATCGCCGCAGATGGCACGCCAGCGTAAGGAGCGTGAGGAGCGCGAGCGCCAGGAGGCTTTGCGTGCGCTTGGTCATGTTCACGAACCATCGGAGGATGAGGAGGATGACGACGAGTAGTTAGAGAACAATTACACAATATATGGATGATAGTACAGTCCCTCTTGGGAACCGCTTACGTGGAGCTATAACTCCGCCTTGTTCAAAAAGTTATGCACAGCGTGCGTTGGCCGCAGCACTTCTTGCTAAGGGGCGCACAACACTACGTGGCATAGAGCTTTGTCGTGATACACGCTCTGCCATTGCCACTATCGAACGCCTTGGTGCAAAGGTCGAGATTGTAGATGATGAAACACTGATCATTGAGGGGGGATTATCCCCTCAGACCGACCGACTGAATGTTGGTGAGTCGGGTCTCTCGGCACGCCTTTTTACTCCTATTGCAGCACTCGTTTCTGATCCTATCACTATTGAGGGAGAGGGAACGTTGTGCCATCGTCCTATGTCGATGATGGTCGAGCCTCTGAAGGAGCTCGGAGTGAGTGTGCGTGATGGTGGTGGCCGTCTGCCTATCGAGGTGTGTGGTCCTATGCGTGGAGGTCGTGTGACGGTTGATGGACGCATGTCGTCGCAATTTGTCACTGGACTGCTTATCGCCTTGCCGTTGGCTGATCGCGACACTACTATCGAGGTTGAGGGGGCTGTGTCGACACCATATATAGATATGACCCTTGAGACATTGGATCGCTTTGGTGTTGAGGTTATGTACAACGAGGGCGACTATACGCAGTTCTACATCGAGGGAGGCCAGGAGTATAAGGCTGGGGACTACACGATTGAGAGTGACTGGAGTGCTGCTGCTATGATTATGGTTGCTGCTGCTATTGCCGGCGAGGTTACACTGCGCAACATATCTACACTCTCGCGCCAGGCCGATACGGCCATTTGCCGCGCTTTGGAGCGTGCTGGTGCTTCGCTAATTATCGAGGAGAATAGCATAACAGTAGCGCATCGCTCGCTCGAGGCCTTTACGTTCGATGCCACACATTGCCCCGACCTGTTCCCTGCACTTGTGGCGCTTGCCGCGGCTGCTGATGGTGTCTCTACTATTAGTGGCATCGGTCGTCTGCGTGGTAAGGAGAGTGATAGAGGTGAGGTGCTTAAGGATGAGTACGAAAAGTTAGGCATAGATATAGAACTCGACTACGACGAAGATGTGATGCGTGTTGTTGGAGGTATGCCGCATGTTGCAGAGGTTGACTCTCACGATGATCATCGCGTTGCAATGTCGTTGGCTGTAACGGCTTTACGTCTTGATTCAGAACTTGTGATACGCAATCGTGAGTGTGTGGCCAAGAGCTATCCATCATTCTTTGAGGATCTTGAACTATTGAAACAAGGCGGCCGTGAATAATACGTTTGGCGATAAATTTAGACTTACGATCTTTGGCGCTTCACATGCCGATGAGGTGGGTGTTGTTGTGGAGGGTGTGCCTAAGGGTATGCACCTCACGGCTGATATGTTTGAATATGACCTTGCCCGTCGCAGGCCTGCACTTCATGGTGAGACTGCCAGACATGAGGCTGATGTCCCTGTGATAGAGGAGCTTGATGCTGAGTGTGTTACAACGGGGGAGCCAATTCGTATATCTTTCAAAAACAGCAATATACGCTCGAAGGATTATAGCCATCTTCGTAGCCATCCACGCCCTTCACATGCAGATCTTGTGCAGCGCCGGAAGTATGGCGAGGGGTATGACCTTGCAGGTGGAGGTATGGCCTCGGGACGTATGACTGTGGCATTGGTGGCGGCGGGTGTTGTCGCTAAGAAGATACTTTGTAATGCAACATTTAGTACACGACTTATAGAGGTTGGAGGATGTACAAATGCCGATGACTTTGAGCGTGTTATAGCCGATGCAGCACGCAAAGGAGACTCTGTAGGAGGCGTTGTTGAATGTCGTGCAAGTGGTGTCGATGCGCTTCTTGGTGAGCCCTTCTTTGATTCGGCTGAGAGCATCATATCACATATGTTATTCTCCATTCCTGGAGTTAAGGGTGTAGAGTTTGGCGATGGCTTCGCTGGTACACGAAAGCATGGTTCGGAGCGTAACGATGTGATTATTAATGTCCAAGGCCAGACGTTTACGAATAATGAGGGCGGTATAAATGGTGGCATTACGAATGGTAACGACCTCTCGTTGCGTGTAGCTATTAAGCCTACACCAAGCATTGCCTGTCAGCAGATGACCTACAATTTTGATAGTGATTGTGTTGCTCCATTACTTATCGGCGGTCGTCACGATGCATGCATTGCGCGTCGTGCCGCTGTTGTCGTTGAGGCTGCGGTTGCTATCGCGCTTGCAGACCTGCTTCTTAGAACGAAATAAATATGGCTACACGTCGCGAGATATTCCAGCAGCTATGCCTCGCTGCCGAGGAGTGCTATCCGAGGGAGGAGGCACGCCAGATTGCCGAGATGGTTATCACCTCGCTTGGTGGCATATCGCGCAATGATCTCCTTGTTGAGCCTAATGTCGTGTTGGAAATCAAAGATATAGAGCGTATATGTCGCGAGTTGCGCGCTTGGCGACCAGTGCAGTATATCGTTGGCTGTGCCGACTTTGCCGATATGGCACTTGAGGTTGCGGAGGGTGTGCTTATCCCTCGCCCCGAGACTGAAGAGCTCGTTGAGTGGATTGCGGGTGATATGCCCGATGCACGTCGTCTGCTTGATGTATGCACTGGTAGTGGATGTATAGCCTTGGCGCTTGCCCGTAAGATAGAGGGGTGTGATGTGTATGGTGTCGATATATCATCGACGGCACTTGCCATTGCTCGTCGTAACGGTGAGCGTTATGCTCCGCATGTGTCGTTTATTGAGGCAGATGCCCTTGCCGACTTCTCGCAGAGTGTTGGTGGGGAGTTTGACGTGATTGTATCTAATCCACCATATATCCCCGAGCGAGATATGTTGCTTATGCGCCCTAATGTCACGCAATATGAACCCGAGATGGCGCTCTTCGTTCCAGATAATGATCCACTTGTATTCTATCGCTCGATAGCTCGTACGGCACGTATGATGCTCACATCGTCAGGACGACTATACTTCGAGATTTACGAGTCCTTGGCTAAAGATATGCAACAGATGCTTGCTGCTGAGGGGTACACGGATATAACTATACGTGAGGACTTTAGAGGAAAACCACGAATGATATGCGCAAAGGTGAATTTGATAGAGAGATGAGCCCTAAACCACGCGAACGTAGGGATAAAACGGCGGCGGAGGCGTTGCAGTCGCTTATGCGTCTGTGTGCTCGTGCCGAGAAGTCGTCTGGCGATGCTATGCGTCTGATGCGCACGTGGGGTGTTGTGGAGAGTGAGCGTCAAGGTGTACTCGATAAACTCCTTGAGCTACGATTTATAGATGATAGTCGCTATGCCGAAGCATATGTGCGCGAAAAGTCGCAACTATCGGGCTGGGGTGCCCGAAAAATTGCTATGCAACTGCGACAGAAGGGTGTTGCAAAGGAGATTATCGTCGAGGCGTTGTCCTTGCTCGATAGTGATGATGTGAGTGCGCGCCTAAGGGATAAGCTCCAGCGCAAGCTACGTACAACAAAAGCAGCCTCGACGTATGAGCTACGCGGGAAGCTGCTTCGTTATGCTCTCTCTGCGGGCTACGACTACGACATGGCCATAGATGCCATCGACGAGATAATCCCTCAGGATTGTTAGATAAAGATATACTTCAAAATAAAGAGTATTGCAAGGATAAACATTGCGGTCGTAATCTTCTTAAACTTGCCGCTGATAAAGTTAAGCACTACGTAGGAAATCATACCTAACAAGATACCATCCGAGATCGAGTATGCAAAGGGCATCGTTACGATGCATACGAAGGCGGGTATTGACTCTGTATAGTCGCTAAAGTTGATGTTGCGAATAGGCTCCAACATAAGCAGACCAACGATCACAAGTACGGGAGCTGTCGCAGCTGCGGGTATCGAGAGGAATAGTGGCGAGAAGAAGAGCGTCACGCCAAAGCAGCAAGCGATGGTAAAGGCCGTAAGACCCGAGCGGCCACCCTGAGATACGCCCGATGCACTCTCAACGTAAGTTGTTGTTGTGGACGTTCCAATCATAGCACCCACCGTGGTAGCGATGGCATCAGCCATAAATGCCTCCTTAAGACGTGGAATACGGCCATCCTTATCAATCATATTCGACTTGGTGCATACGCCGATAAGCGTGCCTACGGTATCAAACATGTCGATGAATAGGAATGTAAATACTACTACTACCATATCGATCGAGAGGACATTATCCCACTCAAACTGGCAGAATAGCGGAGCAATGGATACGGGTGTAGAGAGTAAGCCTCTAAACTGCGTAATACCCATCGGAATGCCAATAACCGTAGTTAGCAAGATGCCGATAAGCATCGCACCACGCACGTTACGAGCATAGAGGAAGCCCGTGATAAGCAGGCCAATGAGCGAGAGGAGTGCCGAGCCGTGAGTAATGTCGGCCAATGCTACGAGTGTTGCCTCATCGCCAACAATCACGCCACCATTCTGAAGGCCGATAAAGGCTATAAAGAGACCGATACCCGCACCAATGGCGTAACGTAGGTTGGCGGGTATGGCATTTACTATGGCTTCGCGTATATTGGTGATAGTCATCAGAATAAATAAGATACCCTCAATGAATACCGCCGTTAGGGCAAATTGCCACGAGTAGCCCATGCCAAGACATACCGTATAGACGAAGAAGGCGTTAAGTCCCATTCCTGGTGCAAGGCCGAAGGGTAGCTTACCCCAAATAGCCATGACAAGACAGCCTACAATCGCTGCTATTGACGTAGAGGTGAATACCGATCCTGCGGGCATGCCATCAAGCTCGGCGAACATTGCAGGGTTGACGGCAAGGATGTACGACATTGTTAGAAATGTGGTGATACCGGCAAGAATTTCGGTACGCACGGTAGTCTTCGAGGGGTCTAACCCAAAGAGTTTGTTGAGCATAATATCGTGTTTTACATAAATTGTGGCAAATATAGGCATTTTTGACCGAAAAAGCGATGCTAATATAAAGAACTACCCGATAATTCTTGCTTAGAACTATCGGGCAGATGTGTGAGTTACGAGCCTAATGCCACATCGAGTATCATCATTATAACGAATCCAATGGCGAATGCTATCGTTCCTGTGTCGGAGTGCTTGCCTTGTTGTGTCTCAGGGATAAGCTCCTCGACAACGACATAAAGCATCGCTCCGGCCGAGAAAGCGAGTAGATAGGGTAGCACGGGCGAGATATGTTCGAAAAGTAGAATCATCACCAGCGCCGATATCGGTTCAACAATGCCCGAGAGCGCTCCATAGCCAAAGGCACGTCTGCGTGAAGCACCATCCGCGCGTAGCGGTAGCGAGATGATGGCTCCCTCGGGAACATTCTGTATAGCCATACCCACGGCAAGTGCCGTTGCCGCAGCCATGGAGATACCCGCATCGCCCGTGAGTGCTCCTGCCACAACAGCACCTACGGCCATACCTTCGGGGATGTTGTGGAGCGTTACGGCGAGCATGAGCATCTGTCGCTTGCCGAGCGACGAGCTTAAGCCCTCGCGTGTATCGGATGTGGGGTGCTGGTGGGGGATGAGACTGTCAAGCCCTAAGAGGAAGAGCATGCCGAGAATGATACCAATGGCTGCAGGCATCCAACTCATACGTCCCATGCCCTCCGAAAGCTCTATTGCAGGTATTATCAGCGACCATACCGAGGCGGCAACCATCACGCCAGCAGCAAAGCCAAGCAGGGCATTCTGCAGGCGCAGCGACACGCTACGGCGTGCAAAGAGTACCGTAGATGCACCTATCACGGTGCCTACAAATGGCGCAAGGAGTATCAGTGTCGTTGTCATCGAATATCTACGTTTTATATCAATACACAAGAGGCTGGCCAAAATTGTTTAGTCAGCCTCTTGTGTGGTAGTTAGTTCGAGGAATCGATAGTGGATCCACTCGAATCTACTAATAGTTTTCAGCCTTAATCTGGAAGTAAGCCTGCGGATGAACACATACGGGGCATACCTCAGGAGCCTTCTGGCCTACGTGGATATGGCCGCAGTTAGAGCACTGCCAGATCATATCGCCGTCACGTGAGAATACCAAACCACCCTCAACGTTAGCCAAGAGCTTGCGGTAACGCTCCTCATGCTCACGCTCGATCTTACCAACCTCGTCGAAGAGGAATGCGATGTGGTCGAAGCCCTCCTCGCGAGCATCCTTAGCCATCTCAGCGTACATGTCTGTCCACTCGTAGTTCTCGCCCTCGGCAGCAGACTTGAGGTTCTCGGCAGTCGAACCGATGCCCTGGAGAAGCTTGAACCAAATCTCGGCGTGCTCCTTCTCGTTAGCAGCTGTCTCCTCGAAGATCTTAGCTATCTGTACGTAGCCATCCTTCTTTGCTTTTGATGCGAAATATGTGTACTTGTTGCGAGCCTGGCTCTCACCTGCAAAAGCCTCCCATAAGTTCTTCTCGGTCTTTGTTCCTTTCAAATCTTTCATAGTCTTTTAAGTTTTATAGGTTTGTCAATTATTTCTTCCTTTTTCTGTTGCAAAGATAATAGTTATTTTGTTATCTGCAATATATTTTTCATTATATTAATTTATCTTTATATAGATTTTATTTATATTAGATGTGGAAACAATAAGTATACCTTGATATAATAAGTATAGCTATTCGGATGTCATTTTAAGGGATATGTCTCAATTTGCACTATAATTGCTATGGTGTTGAGGAGATAACCAAAATCATTATATTATGCAGACGACGAATAAAAGTAACACATTTAGACTTAGTGTGATGACACTGGCCGTGATGAACATTACGGCTGTTGTGAGCCTTAGAGGTTTGGCTACCGAGGCGGTATATGGCCCAGCGTCGGCCTTCTACTACCTCTTTGCAGCAATTGTCTTTCTAATCCCTACGGCGATGATTGCTGCCGAGCTTGCTGCCATGTTTAGTACCAAGCAGGGTGGTGTCTTTCGCTGGGTAGGCGAGGCCTTTGGTGCGCGTGTAGGTTTTTTGGCCATCTGGCTGCAGTGGATACAGTCGACGATATGGTATCCTACGGTGCTTACGTTCGGTGCTGTTAGTATCGCCTTTATTGGTAGCGATCCTACGGCCGATGCATCGTTGGCATCTAACCGCCTCTTTACACTCTGCGTGGTGCTTGCCATCTATTGGATAGCGACATTCATATCACTTAAGGGGCTCGGTTGGGTAGGTAAGATAAGCAAGTGGGGTGGTATTATCGGCACGATAATACCAGCGGCGTTACTTATCCTCCTGGCAATTATATATCTACTTAAGGGGGGACACAACAACCTAAATATGCACCAGAGCTTCTTCCCCGACCTTACACACCTGGATAATATTGTGCTTGCCTCGAGTATCTTCCTATTCTATGCTGGTATGGAGATGATGGGTATCCACGTTATGGAGGTAGATAACCCCAAACGCAACTATCCGCGTGCCATCATTATTGGCTCGCTGGCTACGGTCTTGATCTTCATCCTCGGTACATTCTCGCTTGGTATCATCGTTCCGGCGAAGGATATAAGCCTCACGCAGACGCTACTTATCGGCTTTGACCGCTACTTCAGCTTCCTCGGTGTGCCGTGGCTCGGATCGGTCGTAGCTGTGGCTTTAGTCTTTGGTGTGCTTGCATGTGTGCTTACGTGGGTGTCGGGCCCTTCGAAGGGTATCTTTGCCGTAGGTCGTGCTGGCTACCTGCCGCCATTCTTCCAAAAGCAGAATAGCATGGGCGTGCAGCGTAATATCTTGCTTGTACAAGGAGTCATCGTTACGCTCCTTGGTCTTCTGTTTGTCGTTATGCCTTCGGTGCAATCGTTTTACCAGATACTCTCGCAGTTAACCGTGCTCCTATACCTGATTATGTATATGCTCATGTTTGCCGCGGCCATCGCCCTTAGGTATAAGCTCCCCGATGCCGAGCGTCCATTCCGTCTTGGTAAGCGTGGTAACGGCCTTATGTGGCTCTTGGGAGGCCTCGGCTTTGCAGGTTCGTTGCTCGCCTTTGTCCTTAGCTTTATCCCACCCTCGCAGATTGCCGTGGGAAGCACCACCGTATGGTTTGCAGTGTTAATCATCGGAGCCATCGTCTTCGTGGGTATACCATTTATAATATATGCTATGCGTAAGCCGTCGTGGCGAGCTGAGGGTACCAACTTCGAAAAGTTCCATTGGCAGAAGTAACGGAGGAGAGATTTTATGCTATGTGTCGTCGATGATGTTCATGAGGTGTGGCTCATTGACGACACATAATCTCTATGTTCACAATTTTTATTATATTTGCGAGGTTTTTATTAGCAGAGATCTATGGATGCAGTAGATAGACAACACGGACTTCCCGAGAGGAGTGATTATTCGGAGGATGATCGTCGCTTTATGCAGATGGCCATCGACCTCTCGATTGAGAATATAGACTCAGGTGGCGGCCCCTTTGGTGCTGTCATCGTGCAAGATGGCAAGGTGGTGGCTAAGGGCGCTAACCGCGTGGTGCCGAATAATGACCCCACGGCGCATGCCGAGGTTATGGCCATACGTAATGCTTGCCGCGAACTCAATACCTTCGACCTGTCGGGTGCAACCGTTTATAGTTCATGCGAGCCCTGCCCTATGTGCCTTAGTGCCCTCTATTGGGCGGGTGTCGAGCGTATATGTTATGCCAATACTAAGCGTGATGCTGCGGCGATAGACTTCGATGACTCGTTCATCTACGACCAGCTACGCCTGGACTACGACCGCCGCTCGATACACTGTGAGCACTTTATGCGCGAGGAGGCGATGGAGGCATTCCGCAAGTGGGATGATAAACTTGATAAGATAGAGTATTAGACTATTAACATTAAACGAGATAAACACAATGAAGAGACTTATATTTGGCCTATGCCTTGTTGTGACAATGGCGGTTGCCTCGGAGGTATCGGCACAGAAGATTATAGCTCACCGTGGCCACCACTCGGTAAAGGGGGCTGAGGAGAACTCGCTTGCGGCACTTAAGGCTGCTTACGAGGCAGGTATCTATGCCGTGGAGTGTGACGTGAATATGACCTCGGATGGTGAGCTTGTCGTCGTCCACGGCCCATGGCTCGGTAAGAAGGATGACTCCGATAGACTGAATGTGCAGCGTACCGACTTAGCAACGTTGCGCTCAAAGCTACTATCTAACGGCGAGCCAGTGCCTACGCTCGATGAGTTCTTGGAGCTTGCGGCTACAAATACCGATACAAAGCTCATTATCGAGGTCAAGGATCATGCTACCCCGCAGCTTGAAACAGAGGTCGTGCGTAAAGTTGTTGCAGCTGTTAAGCATCATAAATTGCAGGATATTGTCACATACATCGCCTTCCGTCAGCATGTGTGCAACGAGTTTGTACGCCTTGCGCCTGCGAATACGCCAGTGATGTATCTTGGAGGCAACCTTACGCCTGAGTATGTTAAGGGCTTGGGTTATACGGGTATAAACTACTCGGTCGAGGCCTTGAGGCGCCTGCCACGTTGGATTGATGAGGCTCATAAGCTCGGACTTGAGGTATCTATCTGGACAGTAAACTCTTGTGAGGATGCCGCATGGGCTGTAAAGCATGGTGTCGATTATATAACGACAGATAGGCCCTCCGTTGTGGAGCGTGCGCTTGAATAGTAAAACACAACCCGACTCAATAATATGAAGCTGAAATACAACATTGATGATAAGTTGCCCTTTGGGCAGATGATGATATATGCCGTGCAGTGGTTTATCCTTGCTGTGGCAGTTGTTGCTACGAGTGTTTTTGTCGCTCAAGGTACCCCTGGCGAGAAGTTGTTTTTTGCGCAGAAACTCTTTGCCGTTATGGGCGTTACGGGGCTTGTACAGGTCGTTGTTGGCCATCGTATGCCACTTGTCGTGGGCCCAGCTGCCGTGCTGCTCGTGGGCGTTATCTCATCTCTCGGTGCGGGAGCCGATACAGAGGCTATCTATTCGTCTATTGCTATTGGTGGCGTGCTTATTGCGCTGCTGACGATTGGCGGTGCTATGCGCTATGTGCAGCATCTCTTCACGCCACGTATCGTTGTCGTTATCTTGATGCTTATAGCCTTTACGCTTGCGCCAGTGATTAAGAACCTTGTATTCCCCGTAGGTTATAGCTCTGAACAACATCTCTTTGGCCTTATATTTACCATTGTTGGCTGCCCGATGATGGTGGTGCTCAACCGTACGCTTAGGGGTGTGGCTAAGAGCTTGGTTATACCCATCGCTTTAGCTGTGGGTAGTATAGCATACTATGCCCTTTTTGATGGGTCTGCGCCTGTTGATAGCGCTGCCTCGTTCGAGGGATTGTTCCTCTCGGGTTTTAGCTTTGACTGGGGGCTCGTTGTAGCCTTTGTTATATGCTATATCGCACTTCTTATCAACGATATTGGCTCTATCGAGTCGCTCGGTGCTATGCTCCAACTCTCGGATATGGACTCGCGTCTTAAGCGTGGCGTGCGCACCACAGGCATTATGAATATAGTGGCTGGTGCTATGGGTGTATTGGGCCCAGTGAACTTCTCGATGAGCCCTGGTGTTATCGCATCCACGGGGTGTGCCTCGCGTCGTGCGCTTATCCCGGCAACGCTTATGCTTGTTGTCTGTGCCCTCTCTTCTAACCTTATCTGGGCACTCACGAATATTCCTAACCCTGTCATAGGTGTCATTTTGCTCTTTTTGATGGGGACGCAGCTGGCGGCAAGCTTGGAGATGGTGCACTCTACGCGCTCGGTGCAGTCGTTTGTCGATGGTCTTACTGTCGGCTTGCCGCTGATGATGGCCATGCTCTTCCAGCTTATGCCTCGCGGTATCGTGCCTACGGTCATTGAACCCCTTGTAGGCAATGGCTTTGCTATGGGCGTTATTGCCGTTATCGTTATGGAACATGTCATCAACAGAAATAGTGCAAAATAAAATGCCTTTTGCGGTTGCTTTGTTGTGAATTATTTTGTACCTTTGTAGCCGTTAAATTCTGCCGTCATTGGTTGACGGCTATAAAAGCACGATATTATGAATAACACTCTTGTTGTTGTCGGCGCACAGTGGGGCGACGAGGGAAAGGGTAAGATTACCGATTTCTATGCTGGTAATGCAGATGTTGTCGTTCGTCATCAGGGCGGTAACAATGCTGGCCACACCATTGTCTTCGACGGCAAAAAGTTCGCTTTGCAGTCAATCCCTTCGGGTATCTTTAACCCGCATATTGTAAATATCATGGCCAACGGTATGGTCATCAACCCCGTGTCGCTCTTCGAGGAGCTCGAGCGTTTGCATAGTGCCGGCATCACGGACTACAAGCTATACATCTCGGATCGTGCGGCATGTGTTATGCCATACCACTCGATGCTCGATGGTGCGTATGAGGCACTTAAGGGCGGTCGTAAGATTGGTACTACAAAGAAGGGTATTGGCCCAGCTTATACGGATAAGTATAGCCGCGTAGGTATTCGCATCGGCGATCTCCTTAACAAGGAGTATTTCGCCGAGCGTCTTAAGGATGCCTTGGCACAGAAGAATATCGAACTCCAGGCTCTTGGCATGGAGCCCTGCAATTTCGATGAGATTTACGAGCAGTATGTAGCCCTTGGCGAGCGTCTGCGCCCCATGGTGTGCGATACATCGGTGTTGCTCAACCGCCTCATTGAGGAGGGTAAGAAGGTGTTGTTTGAAGGTGCTCAGGGTGTTATGCTCTGCATCGACCATGGTACATACCCCTTTGTGACATCATCAAGTCCTACGGCTGCAAGCGTACCTGTGAATACAGGTATTGCACCCCGTTACGTGAACAACGTTATGGGCGTTGCCAAGGCCTACACCACACGTGTTGGCGAGGGTCCCTTCCCCACGGAGCTCTTCGACGAGCGTGCTGACTATATCCGTGAGCGTGGCCACGAGTACGGTACTGTTACGGGTCGTCCCCGCCGTGTGGGTTGGTTGGATACCGTTGTGCTCAACCACGTACGTCGCATAAGCGGTCTCAACTACCTGTCGTTGATGCTATTTGATGTACTCACGGGTGTTGATAAGATACGTATTTGTACTGGTTATAAGCTCGATGGCAAGGCTATCGACTATGTGCCCTCGACAATCTCGGAGCTTGAGCGTGTTGAGGCTGAGTATATCGAACTTGATGGCTGGAGTGAGGATATTACCGCTATTAAGAGCTACGACGAACTCCCCGCAAATGCCAAAGCATACGTTGCTAAGCTCGAGGAGCTTACTGGTGTTGAGGTAGCTGTCGTTTCGGTAGGACCAGATCGTGAGCAGACTATTATTCGAAAGTCAATCTTCTAATAATTTATTGAAAGAATAGGTCTGCTTTGGACCCTCAGTTATAATGGTAAATGGGAAATACGCTCAGTATTTCCCATTTACCATTTCTCGTGTCGAGACCAAATCTAACCCCTTATTACAGAGTATATTCTGCTATCTTAAGGCATCATATCAGCCGCCTGAAGTATCTTGTTGCGTAGCAGCGTGGGGTAGTCGGGGTTGTCCTCCAGGAAACGCTCAACCTCAGCGTACGCCTCGGGACTCTTATGACCTCCGAGAAGTGCCCCTGCCCAGTTGCGCGGGAAGAAAATGTCGCCTGTGCGCTGTACCTCGCGAAGCTCCTCTAAGCCTCGGCGAATATATTTTCTGCTATGCTCTGTGCGCGTGTGATGATTAATGAGCGCGAGGGCTGATGCTGCCCACGGCTCGGTGCGGCGATTCTCGGGCTCGCAAAGCTCAGCAAAGAGTGCATCTAAGGTCTCAGTCTCGGATACTGTGGCACGCAATACGTAGTCGAATTGTCGTATGCGGTCGGGGTTGGTTATGCGCTCACGCTGTGTTGCGATGATATTATCTCGCTCCTCGGGCATACGCACAGCAAGCTCCAAGGCCATAGACATATAATCCATCTCGTTAAGCTGAGGGTGGCTGCCATCGCTCCAGATGTGGTAAATACGCTCCGTAGCCTCTGTCGAGATTGTCGCGTGTGCGAGGATTGTAAGTAGCTGTCGTCGGCATGAGGTGAGCGCGTGTCGTTCGGCTATATCGAGGAGTGCGGTCTCATCTACAGTAGTCGCTATGCGGAGCATCGGCGAGGTGAGGAAGCTACACATCGTGGATGCTATAAGGGTGTTATGCTCTGTAGGAAGTGCCGCAACAAGAAGGTTGAGCCATGTGCGGGCATCGAGCATTTCCCAGCGGTAACACTCGTTGAGGCAGATTATCAGCGACTCGCGAGTGGTGTCGTCGGCTATCGCGCTGAAGTTCTTAATAATCCACGCCATCGACTCCTTGTCGGGTATAAAGAGCCCGTAGCCACGGCCATCGCTGTTGGGTAGAACGGCTACTACACCATTGGGGAGCGTGTAACACTGCTCCTTGCTGCTAAGCCTTACGTCTATATCCTTGCTGCTACCATCAGCCAATATCGCACGACACTGGAATCTCTCTTGCCATACAAGGTCACGGCAGTAGATGTCGCTTTGTGTGATGCGGAGCGTCGTCGCCTCGCGCTCAAAACGCACATGTGGCATACCCTTGCTATGTACCCACACCTCGCTAAATGCGGCGAGGTCGTGGTCGGTGTAGCTGTCGAGTATGGCGATAAGCTCGGGCCACGTAGCGTTGCTATAGGCGTATGTCGTGAGGTAGTCGTGAATACCCTGACGGAAGGACTCCTCTCCCATAATATCTACCATCATCTCCATCACGAGTGGGGCTTTGTTGTAGATAATCTGTCCATATATAAGGCCTGCATTTTGGAGATTATCAAGCTCCTGGCGTATCGCCGTAGCGCCCAGTGTGCGATCCTCCGAGAGCGAGGCTATTGTGTAGCTCTTGAGCCTATTTAGTCGGTGGTTAACGTCTGGATATAGCGGTTCGGTCATGCGTGCGGCGAAGTAGTTGGCAAATACCTCCTTTGTCCACACGTCGTCGAACCAGCGCATCGTCACAAAGTCGCCAAACCACATGTGCGCTGTCTCGTGGGCTATGAGCTGCGTGCGTCGTAGCTCCTCGTCGAGCGTGGGGTTGTCGCCAAGGAACATCTGCCCAGCATTGTATAGCGTGGCTCCCGTATGCTCCATGCCTCCATACTGGAAACCTGGGAGCATTACAAGGTCATACTTGGCGAATGGGTAGGCTATACCGGTGTACTCCTCCAGCCACTCGAGCGATGCCACCACCTGGCGGAATATCTCGTCGAGCTGCGCTATGCGCTTGGGGTCGGTCTCACGGTGGTATGCGTGGATGGTGCGTTGGGTGTCGCTGTATGTCGCCATGTCGAGCTTGCCAGCAACAAAGCTAAATAGATAGGTGCTGAGTGGCTCGGTGGGGAGAAACTCTATGTGCTGTCTGCCATCCGTCGTCGTGCTGCTCCTTATGCCACTATTCGACACCGCCACCCACTCCTCGGGGAGCGTGAGACTTAACTCAAACGTAGCCTTCATGTCTGGCTGGTCGAAGACGGGGAATAGCGTGCGTGCGCGGTCGGGCACGAGGAGTGTGTAGAGAAAGTCATCGTTGCGATTGAGCGACTGGTCGCCAGCATGGAAGACAATCGCCACTCTATTCTCGCCATTAATTGTCGCTGTAGATGGTATTATGATATGCTCATTCTCAGCGTGATAGCTGCACTCCTTGCCATTAGCCGTGATGCTCGTAATGCTCGTTGAGGGCTCGCGGAAGTCGATGATTACCTCCTCAGGGCTCTCTAACTTAAAGAGTATCTCCACGTTGCCATTAACTGCCTCGCCACGTTCTGCGGGGATATAGAAGTGTAGCTTATAGCGTAGGTCGCTGATTGTAGCTTTGCGCCACTCGGCCAACTCACGCGATATGCCACTATCGTAGCGAGCGTCATATTTACTCGTGCTATCCTCAGTGCAACACACTAATGCTACCACAGCCACGGCCACGATGACTTTAAAAAACTCTCTCATACCCAATTTGTAATTATTGTTTCCACAAAGTTAGCATATTTCCCCATTTCGTCGTATCTTTGAATACGAAATTTTATTTGAATCACTATTTATGAGACGCGTAGTAGTTGCATTCGACTCGTTCAAAGGGACACTTAGCTCGCGTGAGGCTAACGCCGCCTTCTCGGAGGGTGTTCGCGACATTATCTCCGATGCCGATATAGTTGCCGTTGCCATATCGGATGGTGGTGAGGGCTTCTCTGAAGCCATTGTAGAGAGTGTCGGTGGTAATATTGTTGAGGTGTTGGTGTCAGACCCTTTGTGCCGTCCTATTATGGCTCGCTACGCCATTGTCGATAATTGCTCTACGGCGGTTATCACTCTTGCCTCGGCAAGTGGGTTAACACTTCTCACTCCCACGGAACGTAACCCTCTGCTTGCTACGACCTACGGCACTGGCGAGCTTGTGCTCGATGCTGTTAGGCGTGGTTGTCGCAGGATTGTTCTTGGACTTGGAGGTAGTGCTACGTGTGATGCTGGCGTTGGACTCTTGCGAGCTCTGGGCTTTGTCTTTCAAGACGCTGAAGGCCGAGTGCTCACATCGACGATGGATATCTTGGAGCGGTGTGCTACGATAAATGGAGATGGGGTATGCTCGGCTCTGCATGATATAAATATAGCGGTCGCCATCGACGTCGATAATCCGCTCTATGGCGAGCGTGGTGCTGCCTATGTGTATGCACCTCAGAAGGGCGCATCTGTTGCCGATGTTGAGCGTTTAGACCGCGCACTGCGACACTATGCCGATATGGTAGCATACCACGTGGGTATGGACTATGCCGAAGAGTTGGGTATGGGTGCTGCTGGCGGTGTAGCCTTTGGTCTTCGGGCGTTACTCGGTGTCGTTCCAACATCGGGAATCGAATTTATGCTTGGTATCGTAGATTTCGACACTCTGCTTGTTGGTGCAGACCTCGTTGTTACGGGCGAGGGACGTGTTGATCGACAGACGGTTATGGGTAAAGCTCCATCGGGCGTATTGCGTGCCGCCAAACGTGCAGGCGTGCGATGTGTCGCCGTAGGTGGTAGCGTGGCGTGGTGCGACGAACTATCGCACTCGGACTTCGATGCCATCTATGCCGCCACACCTGCCGATATGCTATTGATTGATGCTATGAAGCGTGATATAGCCTATGATAATCTGCGTGCCGTTGGTCGCCGTGTGTGCAACCACTTCCTTACCAATGATTAGGGTCATTGTCGTTATAATTAAATGATATATAATTAAATATATTTGAATTTATACATTATTTACTATGCAATTTACTTACTCATATATATAAGTCTTTTTATATGAAAAAAGCTCCACCCGAAAAAAGTCAAACGATACCGTGAAAAAGTGTGGTCAAATTATCGGTGTGGTCAAAAAATAACGGCGACCACATAAAATGACCGCCGTTTCTGTTACCATATAACGCAAAGGATTGTTAGACTATTCTTATTCAATCTCCATAGCATTATTCTCCACTATCCATTCCATTGACATCTGCTTCGACCAAGGTACTGATATTACATAACCTATATCCTTATATTTGTCAAGAGATTTCAATGCTGACGACACACATCCCATACAAATCACAATGTCATTGTAGCCATTACATTTGCAGTAGGTCTTTCGTGATGTAGCGTAGTATCGTATGTTGTTGTGTTCTTCACCATTAATCCATAGCCTATCAAAGATACTATCAGGCATCCATAGATACCCCTTCTCTCTCATACTACAGAACAGTATCACATTATGAGCTGTTTTATCATCCTCTATAATGCTCTTCGCAAACTTCAAAGCCTTCTTTACCATCTCCTGACGATACTCTTTACTCTTTCCTATGCCTTCATCATTTATATAATAGGCTCGTCTTTCAATATCACACATAATCAATCATCTAATTTAATCATTAACTCATTTGTCTTGCATAGCGCAGAGATAATGCGTTGGTAGTGCATCACATCGTCCCATTCGAGAGTCATACCCTTGCGGTCTTTCAGCCACTTCTGCGCGGGTTGGTAACCGCCGATGTAGAACTCCCACGCCACGCGCGGAACATTGTTGAAGTACTGCTTGTCGTTAATCCACACCTTACATAAGCCATCGCCACCCTCGGTAATCTTGATAGCCTCAACCTTGTTACTCCCCGATACATTGAACTCTGTTACCAATGGAAGCGAGGCTTCCATCAGATGCACTCTGCGCAACTCACCTCCTATCTCGGCTACACGATGGAACTCGTTTGCATCGGTTGGGTATGGTATGCGTGGGAAGTCCACCTTCAAGAACTCCTTGAACTGCTCTCTGTAAGATGGCGAGTGTAGTATGCCATAGATGTAGTCGAGCAAGTCCATAGGGCAAAACGCTTCTATGTTACCACTCTTCTCCTCCTCGAACTGCAAGCCAATCTTCTCGGCTATCTGACCCACTATCTCCATATCGAGGTTAGGTCGGCGCGTCTTACCATCTTGTGCATCGTACAGATATAGAGGGAATACATATCCTCTCTCCTTTGTCTTATTAGACACTCTTGAGTCATCAACAATGTATTTCGATACTCCAATGTGTGACCAATCAATAACAGTCTGTCTGCAAGTCATTAACCCCACATTATCGCCCTCGATGAAATGGCGCATCACCTTTTCACGACCGAAGTCTATCATCGCACTATGATAGTATATATAGCGAGTATCAAATGGTCGATAAGATATAGGTTTCACATATTGAGAGTGGTCTATGGATGCAATGGTTGCTTTAGCATCTGCCATCTTCCAATCGCGATTGTCGCCCGCCAAGTAACTACCTCGTTCCTTCTCTCCAAAGAAGAAAGTTCTAACCTCTCCATCAGACTTCATTGGGTCTGCAAAGTGCTTAATACGAGATAACAACACCTCCTTATCACTATCTATTACAAGACCATCGCGAGATGTGACAACACCTACATTGTTCAATGGGAATAGAGTATTGACCGCAAAACCTCTATTGTACACCTCCTCATTAGCCGTATCGCGCTTCATATAGAAGTAGAACGGAGCGGATGGCTCTATACGGGTGAAGTCGGTGGTTGCAAACGAGTGTTCCAACAGGTAGTTATACTTGAACTCTCGTACACCATAGAGGTCGCAGTGGTACACCTCGGCAAGTTCATCCTTGCGCTTCTTGCCGTTCTTGATGAAGATGTTTATGGATACACCTTGCTGAATATCAAAGACATTCTCATCCTTCGAGCCATCAGGGCAGACCTCCTTCTTCTTACTGTTACCGTGGAGGTCGATGATATATATCTTATCGAAGCTCTGCATCAGACTCCAACGCATACCACGGAATGTGGGGTTGTCGAGGAAACTGTGGTTGTTGATGTATGCCAACACACCCTCGGTATTCTTATCAACGAACGACTGACCAAGGCGAATAAACTTGCAGTAGTCGTCGTTAATCCACTTGGGGTTGCGCTCATTGAGAGGCTTATCGGTGTTAGGCTCGCGCTTATAGTCCTCCATTAGCGACATAATCCACTTGCCCTTGTTGTTGCTCTCACCGCTATAAGGAGGATTGCCGAGTACGACCATCACGGGCGCATCACGCTTGATATGATTGGCTTGGTTAGCCTCGTTGGAGAGGGCATTGGCGAAGAGTGTTCCTGTATCTGCGTGGTGTTCCTCTAACGAGTTAGTAAGATAGACACGCAAGCGTTGGCTGTTGTTAGCCTCATAGCCCGTTTCGGCAAGCATCATATCGAGTTTGAGATGAGCCATAGCATACGATGCCATAAGCAACTCGAAACCATTAAGGCGAGGCAATAGGTGCTTCTCAACATAACTCTGCCATAGACCCTGCTGACCCTTCATCTTGTCGTGGATGGCGTGGATAACCTCTGCGAGGAATGTACCTGTACCTGTAGCGGGGTCGAGTATCTGCACCTTGTGGGTTTCTATCTCGTAGGTATCTTTATCGCTCTTCTTTCTCTTCTGATTGAGTAACTCTATCGTGGTCTTGGAGGTATCTGCCAAGCCCATAGGCAAGCCAAACTCCGATTGAAGTATCTCATCTACTGCACGAACGATATAGTTCACAACGGGTTGAGGTGTATAGTACACACCGCAGTTCTTACGAAGGCGTTGGTCGTATGCCGACAAGAAGTCCTCGTAGAAGTGTATCATTGGGTCTGTCTGTCGGGTGCGCTTACCATAGCCCGCCATAACCTTGTTGATGTCCGATGCTCGGAACGCCTCGGCAAGGTCATCGACAATCCACGCTACGCGCTCATCGAGGTCATAGCCCGCAATGTATTGGAACATCTGACGCAAGAATGGGTTGGTACGAGGGATGAGTTCAGAAGCCTCCTGACGCGAGAATGTATCTGGTGTAGTGTCGTGCAAACGAGCTGCGAACATACCGTATGCAATGGTCTGTGCGTAAATATCGGCGAAGCGTTCAGGCGTAATGTCGTCCATCAATACATCTTTGATAGCGTGCATCTGATTATATAATGCGTTCTGCTCGTCAATATCTTCGGTAAGCGACTTGCGGATAACATCTGCCAGTAAGCGCGCCTTACCCGCCATAATCTCGGCGAGTTTCTTTGATGATGTAATCTTCTGGGGCTGAGCGTTGCCGAGGTGTTCAATTAGTGCCACGAACTTTGCCTCGTTCTCGCTGACCAACACAATCTTATCGCCCTTTAACTCTGCAAGTCGCACACTATCAACGAACTCTCCGTTGCGATACAACCAAAAGTCGAGGTAGTCAGTGAAGATGATATTGTCGAGTGACTGCTTGTATCGGTCGAACTGCTCCTTGTTCTCCTTGCGACCCGCAAGGTCATTGGTCTTAACGAAGTCCTTAGCTTCGATAAATGCAACCGGAGCCTCCTTGCGCATAAGGATATAGTCAGGCGCACCAAAGTCATAACGCCTCGGCTCGTTAATAATAGTCATCTTGGGGAGTAACGATTGAAGCAACTCCTTCAGGGCGGGGCGGTAACTATGCTCGGTTGCCTTGCCTGTCTTATACTGTGCGTTGAGTTCCTTGATATATTCAGTTACTGTCATAGTAGTATGCTCATTGATA
>CALBKP010000077.1 GCA_937895825.1 uncultured Alistipes sp.
CGATCAATCTCTTCGGAGTCTGCTTCGTAAGAGAGGGGCAAACTATGCCGCCACACTCTATAAATCATGAGAACATCCACACCGCCCAGATGCGGGAGCTGGGATATATTGGATTCTATCTGTTATACGTCATAGAATGGATGTATCGCCTGATCTTTCATACACGCACTGCGTATAGCGGGATTAGCTTCGAGCGTGAGGCACGAGAAAACATGTACGACTACGGCTATCTCCATAAGAGAGTGTCGTATGCGCAATGGAGAAAGAACAATGAGAAATAACTTTTTCATGGACAACAAAGATGATCTCACATATCTCACAAGCGAGGAAGGGCGCAAAGCCATCATAACAACACACGTAACTGGTATAATCAAATATATTAAGACACATGGTCAGACATAATACAGACTGCTAAATTTTGCTAACAACCTCACATCAGCTCTTTATGACTGCATTTGAAACTGGACGACAGCAAGATTCACCACACTAACTTCATGTCCAAACTCACATATTCATTTTCTTGAATAAGAATTGAATTATAAAATATGAAAACAATTATTCTTAATTTACTCAAAAAGCCTCTATTGTGGGCTATTATGCTTGCAATCGCCCTCGCTGCGAGCATTGGGATTTCCAGCCACAAAATCAAGAAACAGAGGGCAGAGATTGAACGCCTCGAAATCAATCAACAGACGCTCATCGAGCAAGTGCAGTATTACAAAGACGAGAACGGAACACAGGTCGCCACAATTCAAGCTCTCACGCTTCAAAAGTCGGAGTTTGAAAGTCTGATGCCTCAATATGCTCGAGAGATTAAAGATTTGCGCTTAAAGGTTAAAGATCTCGAGAGCATTGCTCACGCATCTACGAGTACCACCGCCGAGATTACTGCACCTCTGATTGATTATGTTCCCAGACAAACTATGGACGAGCGCATTCAGGCTGTTACAGACTCTCTGACGGTACTGTATGCTGGCGTGAAAACTTTTCAATGGAGCGATGGTTGGCTCTCCATCAGCGGCGAGGTTATGAATGATAGTATTAATTGCAAGGTTACAAATATCGAGACCCTTACTCTTGTTGTCCACCGAGAACGCAAACGATGTTTATTCAGACGAAAAGGTAAAATTCTACGCTACGACATTAAAAGCGCAAACCCTCACACGAGCGTCAAAGATATCCAATATATTGAAATTGTAGAGTAAAAAGCCCCGACGGAAATCCCGTCGGGGCGCACTCTTTGAAGAAAAAGCTGTCAAACAATAACTACAAAGAGAGTAATGATAGTTGGGCTACAATTGCTCTAATACCCTGTCGCATCCTTTCCATTTGGCGAGGACGAGGAACGCTTACCCCAGTAGAATAATGACCCAGCTGACGCTCATTTATTCCTGAAGCCTTTGATAGAGCAGAACGAGATACCAAAGACTCTGCACAATGAATTAGAGCCCTGCCCGACAACTCAAATTCCAACTCATATTCTCCTTGAAAATCAGCAGGGATAGTATCTCCTTCCTCACGCATCCAGTCGAGGTGTAAGCGTAAAGACTCTGCCATATTAGCCTTTACCTCTTCAAGAGTTTTACCCGTAACAACACAGGCGATATCCTCATTGGCAGGTGCTGCGCCATAGTTGTCATCCCAATCAACATTGATTTTAACCTTTGCCATATCTTTTTACTTTTTTTATGCAGGGTGGTGTTATTTCCACCCTGCTTGTTTCCAAATACTATTTAACAAAAACTGGTCTAAAACATCGCTTAATTTACCTCTTACGGTAACCTTCCCCGATTTATTCGGATTCTTGAATTGGCGATGATCTCCAACCGTGTTGTGTAGATACCACCCATCGGCTTCTAACAACTTGATGATTTCTCTTACTTTGTATCGTTTCATTTCTACTATTTGTTATTGTTTGACACTGCAAAGATAGTAAAAATACTACGATTTACAAATAAAATCATACTTTTTTTACTACTATTGCAAAATTTATTCCAATCCTCTATGCTTTGGAAAGAATTGGCAGAGCTCTCAATCTTCCCATATACCTATAATATACCATTGTAGTTTAACAATAGAGGGTTGGCATCTCGTATATCCTGCGGAGTATAAACATCGGTCATCAGCAGCGACGAGTGCCGAGCCTGTTCCTTAACAGACAGAGCATCATAGCCAGCTCGTAGCATCGAGGTAATACCCGTATCTTTGAGCGAATAAAATTTGTACTCCCTCGGGAACTTCAAAGCTGGTCGTACTTTTCGACTCCAAAAATCTCGATAAGTTTTTTCGTTCACCCAATCTGGGCCTGGTTTGAACCCGTGCGAGAAAATGTAGTAATCGTTTGGATAGTTGAAATAACCGAGTTCCAGCATCAGTTGAATGATCTTCGCAGGCATTGTAACCGTAGCCGACTTTTTATTTTTCGATACGATATCTGAAACAAAGATTGTCTGCTTCGCCACACATATATCGCTCAAACGGAGTTTCGCCATCTCACGAGGACGAATAAGCATATAATGCAAGAAATAACATACAAGCAGATAGTTCTTATTGTTCTCAACCAACCAATCGTGCAGACGCTGTATATCTGCAGGAGCGATAACCTTACGCTCTTTAATAAGAAGAGCTTTACCTATACTCTCGAGTCCATCTGTTGGTTTCTCCTTCAAGTATAGGTGCTGCACCAGGAAAGAGCTGAAGGTGCGAAGCCACGCCAGATAATTATTACGAGTTCTTGGGGAACTTTGCCTATCGATATATATGTAGTCCAGAAATCGAACACAAAACTCTCTATCGAATTGATATATGTAACGGATAGGCACTTTCTGATTGCTATTCCAATCCTCAAGTATTCGAGCGAAGCAGATACAATCGTGATGGGTGGACATACGATGTACACCATCATTCAGGAGTTTTGTTACATAGTTGCGATAATGTTGAAGAGCATCTGCAAAGAGTTTATATGTGCGTTCAGCTTCAGCCTCCACCCACGGGTTCCATCCTCCCTCGAGCTTCATTGATAAACGATGGCAGAGCTGTGCAGCATAGCGTTTCTTTTCCTTGTCAGTCCCTACGGAGTTTATCTTAATACGCTTTCGGCGCATTATGCCCAGAGCTGGGTCGTATGCGTTGAAAGAGATATACCAACACGCTCCAGTATGTAATCTCGGATAGGTAAACGAGAGAATTGCATTTAGCGTAGAGTTACGCGCGTTTTTTACAGGCAACATTTTTTTTACATTTTCGCCGAAGCAAAAATGTATATTCCTGAAAATATAGGGTTGTCCCCTTTTTGTCCCGTCGTTTTTACGGGAAAGACCGCAATCAACTGAAATTCAGTATGATTGCGGTCTTTTAGTAGCGGGGGGAGGACTCGAACCTCCGACCTCCGGGTTATGAGCCCGACGAGCTGCCAACTGCTCTACCCCGCGATGTATCGTTAATAGTCTTACGACTTATTTCCCTTATTTGTGAGTGCAAAGATAATACAAATTATCGTTACGTGCAAATAAAATTTCATTTTTTGCACTAAATCGCTACCATTGTCATCAGTAACACACTGATTATCAAAACGTATTAGCTAATAATATTTTTCGCTACGACCTCTGCTATATCTACCGTAGGACGCGCCGCGGCACGAGCAATCGCCTTATTACATAGCGGACACGCTGTGACTATTGTATCACACTCAGTGGCTTCGAGTTCCGCTGTCATACGCTTGGCTATACGCTGCTGCTGACCATCATCGATGACCGTATTTGCCAACGATGAACCACAACATAGCGCATCGCGGCGCGAGTGTTTAGGCTCGTACAAAGTGCCCACAGCTTCGATCACACGGCGTGGCTCGTCGTATATACCACAACCGCGACCAAGCTCGCAGGGGTCATGATATGTGAATGTGCGCTTATCGCTACCGATGTGCAGACGCTCCTCTGAGATAAGGCGGTCGATATACTCCGTATGGTGGAGCACCTCGATACCATCGAGGCGATAGTTCTCGCGAAAGACCCTAAGACATATAGGGCACGATGTTACGAGAACCTCAATCTCGTGACGACGGAAGAGGTCGGTATTATAGGCCACCATTTTACGCGCAGCATCGGTTTCACCCGAGAGCATAAGTGGACGGCCACAGCACACGCCACCCTCCTTGTCTGCATACCATACATTCTCACCAGCGGCAGCAAATATCTGTTCCATAGATCGTTGCACGCCAGGTGTTAGCGATGTCATACAGCCAGCGAAGTAGCCCACACGTCCCGAGCCCATGGAGCGATCGACACCGCGAAGGTACTTATAACGTCCCTCATGAGGGATGTTACGACGCTTAGCGCGCGAGTTTAGGCGCAACGTCGCAAGGTTGATACCCACGGGGCACTGCTGCTCACAGCGACCGCACATAAGGCAGTTGTTCGACACCTTAAGCGAGAGCATGTTATAGCGACGGTCGCGCAGAAAATATACCGACTGAGTATCGTTGATACCGAGGTCGACCTGCAGCTGGCAGGGGTCGATGCATATACCGCAGCGCGAGCACGCCTCAACCTCGAAGTTGTCGTACGACTTACGCTCCGCAGTAGGATGCAACTTCCAGCGACGCAGGAAGATAAGTGGTATCTCGGTAAGGATATGCATATATCGCGAGAAGGGCATAGCGGCGAAGAAGAGGCCGAGAGCTGCGGAGTAGAACCACCACGCTGGCTCGTAGGCCATAGCGAGCATATCGCTCGGTACAACCGTACGCATCCAACCGCCGATACTTCCCGTCATGAAACCCTCGCCGCCATATATTGCCGCTGTAAGACTCTCAGCCACAAGACGTGCGGGAAAGATAAACCATAGAGCCGAAAGCGCCACACGATCAAAGAGCACATGTTTCGTTGTGCGACGCATGCCCATCATCTTCGACCTCACGCGCTTAAACCACGCCAGCGCAACACCCATAAGCACCATAAGAAGCAGTGCATCCATCAGATGTTCGAACTCGATGATGTGTTCCTCAATGCCATTCATTGGCATAAAGTATTTAAAGAATACGTGCCCCTGGAGTGGCACCCACACCCAGCCGAGGTATGCAACAGTCTCGATCCACCCCACAAGGATAAGCAAGAACCAGCCAAAGGCCAACGACATGTGCATAAAGCCGAGCACGGGATTAACCTTAAAGATACGCACATGGAGCAGCGACTCTCGTATAACCTCCCACACAGCAAAGAGTGTCTCGCGCGTGAAGAAGTTATGGCGTATAAGTCTACGGTCTACCCTCGGCAGTCGCACGATCCATAATGACCACTTAGTCATTATCACTGCAAACATAAAGAGTGCACCAACGATAAAGGGTATGGTAAAGGGTGCAAAGAATGTCATAGTTTCCATCGTTAGAAATCACCTAATTTACGCTTAATAAGCATGATAAGGCCTCGTGTATTGATGCCGCGCGGACACACCAAGCGACACTTGCCACAGAGCATACACTTGCTAAGCTCCTCATACGCACCCTGATACTCGCCACGACGCACGGCCGTATGGAGCTTACGGAAGTTGAAATTAGTGATGTTTCCCGCCGTACACGATGCCGTACACGACCCACAACCGATGCATGCCTGGAGTTCTGGCATCTCGCGTATGATGTCGTTGCTCTTTCGTAGATCGTTATTATCCATGTCAATAGCTCGGGGACGACTTATTCCGTAGCCAAAATTCAAGTTACGCATAGGCCTCAGCGTTATTTTACGTTAAACTTTGTCCTTAAGTACTCATCTACGGCTGATGCCGTGAGCGATGCTTCGGCAAGTGTGTCGGCCAGGCTCTTAGGTGCCGTAGCAGCACCTGCGAAGAAGATACCATCGCGCTCGCTACGCACCGCGCCGAGGAACGAGTCCTGAGCCCTGAAATATCCATTCGGAGCGAGCGACAGGCCAGCCGTCGCTGCCATCGTCTCGTTCTCGTAATTGGCACTCATACCCACAAGCAATACGAGCATATCCACAGTCATCTTCAGCGGTCGACCAGTGAGCGTATCCTCGGCCTTGATCTGTATGCGTTTGTTTATAGTCTCGGCAGCCTCCGAGATACGACCTCGCACGAAGTGTATGTTGTACTTCTGCTGCGCCTCGCGGTAGAGCTCCTCGTAGCCAGGGCCAAACATACGTATATCCATATAGAAGTTAAAGACATCGGCCGTGGGGAACATCTCCTTAAGCTCGATGGCCTGCTTTACACCCGTTATGCAGCACACCTTCGAGCAGTGTTTCTGGCACACCTTCTCGTCGCGCGAGCCTACGCAGTGAAGGATTGCTATGCGTCGTGGCTCCGATCCATCGGTAAGCAACACCTTACCGCTATTCATCATACGCTCTAAGTCGACCGACGTTATCACGTTGTCGTAGAGGCCATAGCCATACTCCTGCTTGCGATGAGCGTCAAAGAGCGTGAAGCCCGTAGCTACAACAACAGCATCGGCCGGTATGCGCTCACCGGAGCGCAACATCACGCCATCCGAGGCTATCGACGTAACCTCCTGACCATAGAAGCACCTCACTCGCTCGGCACGAATCCTATCGGCCAGGGGGCGCATAATATCACTTGCCGGCGTAAACGACGGGAAGAGCTTATGCCATCCACGAGCCTTACCACCAAGCTCTATATCTCGCTCAACAATCACGGGCTCAATACCACGCGACTTGAGTTCCAGTGCCGTCTGCATACCAGCAGCACCTCCTCCAACGATTACTACCCTCTTTGCCATCTTTCTCTATCGCTTTATTTCGTAAATACGTCGTTCCGACTCACAATTAACAGCCACATCTGCGGGCTTACCAATATACTTACCGCCAACGCCCAAATACTTAGCCTCGCGGTCGTACTCCACACCGAGTTTGTCGAGCAGCGGCTCCACATCTACTTGATGCATCTGCATACCCAGATCCCATGGGTCGTAGCCGAGCACCAAGCCCGCCATCTCCTCGTACGTAAGTACCGGAATACCATGGCCATCAGCGCCATAGGTCGTACCCTCCATCTCGGCAATGGCATACTGCCACTTGTCCAAAAACATTGTACATCCAGGACAGTTCGCCACGATAAAGTCGGGTTTATAGGGGGCCATACTCTCGAGCTTCTTATGCGAGTTGGCTATCGACGAGCCACGGTTAGCCTGCACAAGGTAGTTTCTAAAGCCAAAGCCACAGCAGTGACGGCGCTCAGGGTAATCAACCACATCACCACCCCACGACTCAATCATACCCGCCAAGACGTAGGGAAACTCAGAACCACCGATGCCCGACTTAGGGAATATCTTTGCATAGTGACAGCCGATATGCTCCACAACCTTAAGTGGCTTGCCCGTGTGGACATTTACCAAGCGGCGCTTAGCCTTGCGCGCTATTGCCTCTCGATGGTGGAAGATGATATCCGAGGTGTGGGCTATCGAGCGTGGCTTCACAAGCTCACGTCCCGTTGCCTCCTTAAGGTACTTGCGCGTGCGCTCCTCCGTTTCGGGGAACTCCTCCCACGTAGAGAGCACCTCGTTATATATGCCGAACGACGTTATGCACGACGAGATAAAGTTCTCGTAGCCAGCCTCTGCCATAAGGGCAAACTGACGTGCTACGACGGTCATGATTGTCTCCAAGGGCACCACATCAGAGTGGTAGCCAATGCCCGTACACGACGTATGCAACGGATCGTCGAATACATCTATGCCGAGATCGTTATGCAATATATCGAGAAATGCACGCTCACTGCCTGGAAAGAAGTTCTGGCGTATGCAGCTACGAGCGTAATAGTATTTATCTGAGGCAATATCCTTCTGATACTCCTGCCATGAGGCTCTTCTCATATTACAAAGAGGTTAAATGTTGCTGATTAATAGTGATTTTCCGAGTTGAACGTATATGTTTTCATCATATACTCCTCAGTGGCTCCGTCGTAGCCCATCTCACGCGCCTTGCGGTCGGAGTGCTCCTCGATTGTATCGTAGAAGGCCTTGCCACCCGACACCTCGAAGATGCGGTGAATCTCCTGCATCGACTCATCATCAATACGGCGCAGAGCACCAGCACCTACCTTGTTGTATGAATCCGAGAATAGACCATAGATATCCTCGTGGTTGTCGTAGATCCACTCCCACACAGCGCCCTGCTCAGGGTGCAACTCGGGGAGAATGTTGCGTGGCGTTAAGCAATATCCCGTAGCCAATATATTATCTCCGATAAGTCGCTTAAGTGCAAGCTGTTGACGACCCTTCTCGCTCTCGACAAAGAAGCCCAACTTCTGCGACAACGTACGCAGTGCCTGAATCACATAACCAGGCGTATTTCCACGCGGACAGCGTGGGCGGCACGACATACACTCACCACAATACCATATCGTATCGCTCTTGAGTAGTCGCTCGATCTCATCATCCTCGCGTGTCTGCACTATGGCCACTATCTGTCGGGGGTCATAATTATAGAACTCAGCCGCTGGACATACGGCCGTACAAACACCGCAGTTCATACAGGCCTTGAGCCCCTCACGAAGGCGTACGTCCTCAGTCAACATGTCGAAATATTTACCCATATTTTTTCCATTTTATCTTGGCAAAGGTATGTATTTCGGCATGAGTCATAGGTAGTATAAATACCTAAATTGACATGAATGCGCCAAAAACACCTCAAAAATATACGATAACACCCAATCTATATTACTCATTAAAAAGACCATATTACGACATTTACATTTGAATAAATATGCATATAAATCCTTTTTTAAACAAAAACTTATATTCATAAGTTGTAGATTCAGATAAAATTGCATATATTTGTCCTATTAAATACACGGAATAAACATATTTCATCGATGAAACACTTTTCCATAAAACTACTAACTCTCACATGGCTGATGTTTATCTGCTCCATAGCATCGGCACAAAACAGAGTTACGGTTAGCGGTATCGTCAGCTCGGCGGAGGACTCCATGCCCCTTATTGGCGTAAGCGTAATATCGGGTCCGGCGTCGGGTGTCAGCACTGGCGTTGACGGATCGTACACACTCACCGTTGACGAGGGTACAACACTCACATACCAATACATCGGCTACGCTACCGAGCAGTGGACAGTGCCCGCAGGTGTTACCGAGGTTACGCACGATGTCATTATGACAAGCGACACGCAGACTGTTGACGAGGTTGTTGTCGTGGCCTATGGCGTGCGTAAGAAGGGCACAATCGCAGGTTCGGTATCTACGGTTAAGAGCGATAAGCTCGAGAGCGTACCCGCTGCAGGCTTCGACCAGGCATTGCAGGGTCAGAGCCCAGGACTCATGGTGCTCTCGAACTCTGGTGAGCCCTCGGAGGCCGCCTCGTTCCAGATTCGTGGTACTAACTCCATCAACTCGGGTACAGCGCCACTCTTTATCCTCGACGGCGTGCCTATTTCGAGCTCCGACTTTAACGCCATATCACCATCCGACATCGAGTCGGTATCGGTTCTGAAAGATGCATCATCGTCGTCGATCTACGGTGCACGCGCCGCCAACGGTGTTGTCGTAATCACCACCAAGCGTGGTACGGCGATGGATGCCGCAAAGGTAACATTCCGCACACAGCTCGGCATCTCACAGCTCGCCCACGGCAACTGGGCATTGATGGATACCCCCGAGCGCATCGCTTTCGAGAAGGAGATAGGCTTGGACTCTGGCCAGAACTACGACATCCTCAGCCAGACCAACGTCAACTGGCTCGATGTTGTCTTTAACGACCATGCCCTCCTGCAGAACTACGACATATCGGTTAGCCGCGCTACGGATAAGATGAACTACTACGTCTCGGGCTCGTTCTACGACCAGGATGGTATTGCCCAAGGCTCTACCTTCCGCCGTTACAGCATACGCGCTAATACCGACGTGCGAGCCTCACGCTGGCTACGCCTCGGCACAAATACGATGGCCGTCTTCGAGCAGGTCGAGCAGGCCGAGGATGGCGAATATGCCCTCTACTCACCGATATCGGCCAGCCGATTTATGCTACCCTACTGGGATCCATACCGCGAAGATGGCACAATAGCATCCGAGAGCGACGGCTCGTGGAAGGGTACGGGACAGAACCCCTTGGAGTGGATGGAGAATAACCCGCAGCAGAATAAAAAGTACAAGGTTCTCACTACCGTATTTGCCGAGATTACCCCTATCGAAAACCTCACGATACGCTCACAGTTCGGTGCCGACTTCACCAACTCTACCGCCTTTAGGCAGTCTATGCCGAGCTATACACCAAACAACGGTATAGGTTTTGCGGGACGTGCGGCGTACAACACCCTTAACCTCACAATCACCAACACTATCAACTACCGCACGACAATCAACGACCTACACGCCCTGAACTTTATGCTCGGACAGGAGGGTATCGACTACCACTACGAGGGCTTCCAGACCATCACACAGGGCCAGAACAACGACTTCCTCACGACCCTCTCATCTGGTTCGCGTGCCACCGTATGGAGCGACGTGACGGATGCCTACAGCTACCTCTCGTTCTTCGCACGTGCCGAATATAGCTATAACGACCGCTACTATGCCGACTTCTCGTTGCGTACCGATGCTTCGTCGCGCTTCGGCAAGGATGGCCGCTGGGCAGCATTCTGGTCGATAGGCCTTATGTGGAATGCCAAACGCGAATCGTTCCTCGAAAATGCCGACTGGCTCACCAACGCTCAACTTGCAGCAAGCACTGGTACGTCGGGTAACTCATCAATTCCTAACTATGACCACTTGGCCCTCGTGGGCGGTGGTGCCAACTACAACGACAATATGGGTATCTACCCCATGCAGAGCGGTAACGAGAACCTCGGCTGGGAGAAGCTATGGACTACGAACGTAGCCCTCCACCTCGGTTTCTGGAACCGTCTGAACCTCGACGTGGAGTTCTACAACAAGCTAACGACCGATATGCTTATGTCCGTACCTGTGTCGTATGCCGACAAGGGCGAAGGTTTCCGCTGGGATAATATTGGCGCTATGGTCAACCGCGGCGTAGAGCTTGCCCTCAATGCCGACATCATCCGTACGCGCAACTTCGTGTGGAACATCTCGGCAAACGTATCGTACAACAAGAATAAGATCACGGAGCTATACAACGGTCTCAACGAGTATGAGCTTTCGTCGACAAGCACCAAGCTCGTTGTAGGTCACTCTGTGGGTGAGTTCTACATCAACCGCTACGCTGGCGTTAACCCCGCTAACGGCGATGCCCTCTGGCTCACGAAGGATGGCGAGGTTACTACCGAGTTTAACGAGAGCGACAAGGTGATGGTTGGCAAGAGCTACATCGCCCCCTGGCAGGGAGGCTTCGGCACATCGCTTTCGTGGAAAGGTCTCACGCTCTCGGCTCAGTTTGCATGGGTTGCAGACCGCTGGATGTTTAACAACGACCGCTTCTTCGAAGAGAGCAACGGCCTCTACTCGGTCTACAACCAGTCGCGCCGTCTGTTATACGACCGCTGGAAGAAGCCTGGCGACGTGACCGACATCCCGCGCTATGGCGTGACACCACAGATGGACTCACGCTTCTTGGAGGATGCCTCGTTCCTACGTCTAAAGAACTTGATGCTCGGCTACTCGCTGCCGTCAAACGTACTGAAGAAGAGCAAGTTCTTCACAGCTGCACGTGTATATATCCAGGCACAGAATCTATTTACATTCACCGCTTTTACGGGCATCGACCCCGAGTCGTCGTCGAACGTCTACAAGGCACAGTACCCCATGTCACGCCAGTACTCAGTAGGTATTGACCTCACATTCTAACCTCCGAAGACTATGAAAAAGATACAGATACATAAACTTCTCTTAGGTCTATTTATAATGGTGGCTATCTCAGTAGCCTCAACGTCGTGCTTAGACAAATACCCCGAGCATGCCATCCCTGCGGATAAGGCGATAAATACCCTTGAGGAGCTCGACCAGGCAGCCATAGGCGTTTACGATGCCTTCAAAAGTGGTGCGTTGTATAGCGGCTACCTAACGTTGCTGCCCGACATTCAGTGCGACCTCGCCTACGCCATCAATGGCTATACCAACACCTACGGTAACATCTGGCGTTGGGATATTCTGGCTACCAATTCGGAGATAACGTCGGTGTATGCTGCGCTCTACACCGTCATTGCTCGTGCCAACTTTCTCTTGGAGTATGCCCCACGTGTGGAGCAGACGCTCACTACCGATGCTGAGGTCGACACCTTCAACCAGATATGTGGCGAGGCATACTTCGCCCGCGCATTGGCCTACTCCGAGCTTATCAAGATGTACTGCAAGGCTTACGAGAGCCCCGAGCAGGCAGCCTCGGAGCTCGGCGTGGTGCTCGTCACAAAGTACAACACCGACGAACCCATGGTACGTGCCACACTTGAGGAGTCGTACCAGCGCGTAATCGCAGACTTGGAGACGGCGGCAGAGTTGATGGACATTGACGAGGAGTCGCTCGCGGGCAACATCTACAACGCCACATACTTCAACGAGTACACGGCATATGCATTACGTGCGCGCGTAGCCCTCTACATGAAGGACTACGAGGCGGCCATCAAGTACTCGTCTAAGATTATCGACAGCGGCTACTACATCCTCTCGTCGGCCACCACGGAGTACACCTCAGGCATGAGCTACTTTACATACATGTGGCAGTATGACGATGCCACGGAGATCATCTGGAAAGTGGGCTTTACGATTAACTCGTATGGCGGTGCATTGGGTCGCATATTCTTCAACTACGACTACTCGTCGATGAAGCCCGACTATGTGCCTGGCGAGTGGGCGTTAAGCCTCTACGACACTAACGACCTACGCTACGGTAACTACTTCTACACCTACACCACAGGTCATAGCCACGGCCTCACATGGCCACTCCTTGTGAAGTATTTCGGCAACATGAACTTCTTCCAGAGCCAGATACTCCACACCTCGATGCCCAAGCCCCTGCGTCTTGCCGAGCAGTACCTCATTCGTGCTGAGGCATACGTCGAGGGTCGTGGTGACTACGCCCGCGCAGGCGACGACATCGCCACGCTACGCGCGGCACGATACCAGTCGTTTGGAGGCGGCGTGACACTCACGCAGAAGGATGCCATGCAGATTATTGAGGAGGAGCGCGTCAAGGAGCTCTACATGGAGGGATTCCGTCTCATGGACCTCAAGCGCTGGCATAAGGGCTTCGAGCGTAGGCCCCAGAGTGAGTCGATAGAGAGTGGCTCGTCACTAAAGATCGAGGCCGACAACCCCTTGTTCGTATGGCCCATACCTCAGCACGAACTCGAGTCGCCCGGGTCAATGATACTACCCAACGACAGTAACAAATAATTTCGCACGATATGATGAACATCAAGCACACTATAACGATGGCCGTAGGAGTCTTGCTTCTCGGCATAGGATGTCAGGCCGACTACCCCACATACTCTGGGCCTGATTACATCATGTTCTCGACCGAGAGCCATGATCTTGGCATCCTCGACAGTGAGGAGTGGTTCGAGATACCCATCTCGGCGACACGAACCGCCAGCCATGAACGCACAATTGGCGTAGAGGTCATAGCCGAACGTAGCAACGCCATCGAGGGGCTACACTACACCTTGGAATCAAACACACTACGCATACCCGCAGGTGAGCTACGCACCGCCGTACGCATAAAGGGCAATCCCGAAAATATAGCCCTCACCGACTCGCTTGGCGTGGCACTCCGACTTGTCATCGACAAAGAGAACGTTTGGGAGGAGTATGGCATAGACACCGAGGTACACCTCCACAAGTGCTGCCCCACAGATCTCGACATGTTCACAGGCTACTGCAAGCTCACATCGTCGTGGATAATGCAGTATATGGGTGCTGATGCACGCCTCGTAACAACACGTAGGTCGGAGAGCAACGAGAACGTCATCATAGTCGAAGATATGTTCTACGAGGGCTACGATGTAAGCCTCAAACTCAACACCGACGACCGCCTGACACCTACGGTAGAGATGGAGCCACACACCATTGGCTCTACTGGCGAGGCCTTCGGCACGATATACGGCAACGGCAAGCTCGAGATGATGACACCCACGGGTTATACCTCATACTACGGCACATGCGAGAAGTTCCTCGTACTCTATACCACAATGTATGTCGAGGGCGTAGGTACGGTTGGCACCTACGTCAACATCTTCGAGTGGATATCCAAGGACGAAGCAGATCGTATCCTCCGCGAAGGTTTTTAGACTACGGGAAGGGTTATGAGAGCTAAATGGTTCAAGTGAAGGCAATATTCAATATTCCTGCTTTTTAGACTACATAGAGGGTTACGAGAGCTAAATGGTTCAAGTGAAGGCAATATCCAACATTCCTGCTTTTTAGACTGCATAGAGGGTTATTGAAACCATATGGTTCAAGTGAAGAGAACACACAACCACAATGAAATAAATAAAAAACAAACAATATGAAACTATCATCAGCTATTAAGAGAGTATCACTTCTAACAATTGCACTATTGGCGCTCGGCGCAGTATCGTGCGAGAAGGATCCAGCACCCGTTGGCGAGATTCCAAATGCCAAGGAGATCATTTGCAACGCAGGAGACCGCCCCACGCTTTCGTTCTACGTAGAGGGCAACTGGCAGCTGTCGTCCGACGCTACGTGGTGTAAGTTTATCACCTCGGCAGGTGAGGTGCAGGATATGTCGGGCAAGGCTGGCTCGCATACCATAATACTACGCATCACCGACGAGAACATCAAGAATGAGCCCACGTTTGCCAATATCACAATGAAGATGGGCGCAAACGTAGGCATCATCGCCACCGTAGAGCGCGGCCCCAAGCAACTATACATGCGCATCTATGACATCACCGACACCCCCATCGAGGCTATACCATTGGGATACATCGACTGGGTGCCTTTCCGCATCGAGGCTAACTTCCGCTTTGCCCTTGTAGACTACCCCGAGTGGATAGAGTTTGAGGGCGGCTCAGTGACGGGCGTTCCTGGCGAGCAGACCGAGGCAATGGTACGTATCATTGCCAATGGCGAGCGCGAGCAGTTCCCCATAAAGAAGGATGATGGCTACACCGTGACATTCTCGGACGAGAGTGGCAATAATACATTTGAGTTCCCCATTGAGTACCACGGCATGAGTAACTTCGACCTCACGTTCGTTGGCCCCACGAAGGATAACTTCGGCTGGGAGGTATCGCTCGACGGCAAGTCATTCCGACAGACCGACAGTGCAACAGATACAACTGTGACCTTCGAGAACGAGCTACAATACACCATCACATCGTACAAGCATGACTACGAGGTGTTATTCTTCGAAAAGGTTGTTGATCGAGGCATCCCCACGTACGTACTCGATGCCAACTGGATAAAGTTCGACAAGGAGACATCTACACTTACGGTCGATGCTACGAACGATACACGCCACGGTATGGTAATGGCTATACCTCGTGGCACATACAATAAGATTCGTGCCGACCTTAAGGGTAACATCTTCGAGCTTGACTACACCTCGGGCATCGGCCTCGAGACCGTCATATACGAATATCTGAAGTTCATACTCATCGAGTTCACACAGACCGACTTCAATGAGCGTGATGCCTACGAGGGCATGTACGTTTACCACTCGCTCACGGCCTATGAGATACCATGCAAAAGCTACACCAATGCCGATGTCATAGCAACGTATGGTGCCGAGGAGGCATTCACCTGCCCCTTCCCCCTACCTCGCGATGGTAAGACACCAAGCATCATCATCGACCCACGCATCGAGAACTGGACGACAGACACCTTCACCGAGGGTCGTGCCTCAGCCGAGTTCTGGTATCGTGGTGAGCGACTAAAGAGCAGCGAGGGCGAGTATGAGATGAGCGAGAACAAGGACGAGGATATGGCAGCGCAGCTCTTCGGCCCAAGCAATGGCTTCACCGAGGAGGTATACGTCGTATTCAAGCTCGATGACGTAGCCAAGAAGCTCCTTGTGGTAACACCCCCAGTGGAATAACATTCAACCCATAACTCTTATAATACGATGAATAGAGTAATACATAGAGTATGTAGCCTTGTGGCAGCAATGCTCCTCATTGCAACACTTAGTTGCGAGAGGGAGGATAACACCCTTCAGGCTGACTATGGCTACGTACAGTTCAAAGTGGTAAAAAATAGTGCCATCGAGGAGGCCTTAACACGTGCTACCGATGCATTAGAGTGGCTATCCGACGCATGCAAGATAACGGTTGTCATGCAGCACGAAGGCTCGACCATACAGCAGACACTCCCCCTTGCAAGCTACGATAAGGAGACGGCCGAGTGGGGACTACGTAGCGAGAAGCTACGCCTGCTTACTGGTAGCTATAACGTCATAGGTTACTATCTCTACGACAATCTCGACCAAGAGCTTCTCGTTGGTGGCAGCGCTGGCGAGTTCACCGTCGAGGATGGTGGCCTCACGATGAAAAATATAGGCGTTGAATGTGTCAAGCGAGGTAAGGTATCCTTCGTTCTGGAGAAGGAACTCACGCGCAGTGGCAAGGGCGAGTACCGCTTCTCAAACATACGCGCCATCGACATCACCGTACGCAACAAGTTCTCTCAGGCATCAACAACGTTCGAGCGTCTGCCCGTAACCTACGTCGAGGAGTTTGGCGAGGGTGCTGCGGACAAGGATCTCTATGGCGATCGCAACCACCTCACCTCGCGTGCTACGTGCGACACTACGCTATGGATCGAGGCGGGCAACTACACCATCACGGCATATACCACCTATTCCGATGCACGCGGTCACAACAGACTTGAGAGTGCCACAATCACTGAGCTAGGCGCAGAGTTCAAGATCGAGGACAACGTAACGACAAAGGGTGTTGCAGTGCCTATCATCCTATCCGAGACAGCGGCACACATCCGCGACTACGAGGCACTACGCGATATATGGCTCGCGTTGGATGGTCCAAACTGGACATTCCATGGCGAGGAGTATGTGGCAGGTGCCAACTGGGATTTCAACAAGGATAAGGATATGTGGGGTGAGCAGCCAGGCGTTACGCTCGATGGCAATGGCCGCGTTGTGTCGCTCAACATGTCAGGCTTTGGTGCTCGCGGTGTTGTGCCCGATGCTATTGGGCAACTTACGGAGCTACGCGTACTCTACCTCGGCAACCACAACGAGCTTATCGGTGGCTTCGACAATGCACTTGTCGATGGCCGCATTGATGCTCGCGACTACGAGCGTAAGATGCTCAAGTATGACGGCCGCGAGGGTCTAAGCGAGGAGCTTAAGCGTACGATAAACAGCGACCCTGCACAGCCATCGATCCTAAGCCGCACGGCACACAAGCGCGATGTAGCCTTCGGTAACTACACCAACGGCATAACAGCTATCTCGCGTGCCGTGATGCGCCTAACGCAGCTCGAGCAGTTCTTTATCGCCAACTCACCCATAACGGCCGAGGAGTTCTTCGTCGATGTCGACGAGAATTCGGAGTTCTACGCCGAGCAGGAGTCGTGGAACTGGGCAAACTTTAAGAATCTTACCGACGTAGAGATATACAACTGTCCGAAACTTACGCGTTTACCATTGGAGCTTCTCACCAAGCTACCCAATATCCAGTCGCTCAACGTAGCCCTCAACCGCACAATTACGGGCGAGCAACTCAAGGCCGACTGGGAGGCCATCATCGATGGAGAATCGGGCGCTACTATCCAGATTCTCTACCTCGGTTACAACAACCTACGCGAGACACCATCGCACGACTACCTCAAGCGCATGACCAAGCTTGGTCTGTTGGATTGTACGAACAACCAGCTCGAGGTGGCACACCCCTTCGGCAAGGAGATTACCCCCGCTACGATATACCTCGACAACAACCGAATCAAGGAGCTTCATGCTGCTGAGGATGGTTACTTCGTGGGAGTGAACCAGATGGAAACGTTCTCTTGCTCTGGGAATCAGCTCACCGAGCTACCAGACATCTTCACCGCCCGCTCGGTATATGTAATGCAGACGGTGAACTTCTCGAATAACATGATCTCGTCGCTCCAGAATGGCGACAAGTGGCGTGGTGTGAACAGCGCAACACTCAACCTTGCCAACAACCGCTTCGAGGAGCTACCTAAGCGACTCATTGGCTCGGGCTCGATCATCGAGACGTTGATGCTCGGTGGTAATGGAATGCGCCGCATCGAGGAGGGAGCGCTTCAAGGAGCCGGCAGCGAGTACCTTACGACTATCGACCTGAGCTACAACCGCCTAAAGGAGATTCCCTACGTCGACTTTAGCGCGTCGAACATACCCTACCTCTACGGTATCGACCTATCGAGCAACGCCTTTGCGGAGTTCCCCTACGCACCGCTGTCAATCAACTCTCTTACGGTTATGAGCATACGCCAGCAGCGCGACGACGAGGGTAACCGCACGCTACGAGAGTGGCCCACAGGCATCGGCCAGTGTCCACGCATGGCTGCCTTCTACATCGGCTCGAACGACCTGCGTAAGATTGAGGATACAATCTCTCCCTACATCCTTTTATTCGAGATTAAAGATAACCCCAACATCTCGATCGACCTCTCAAGCGTATGTCCCTATATCGAGATGGGCTACTATGAGCTTATCTACGACTCAACGCAGGATATTCGTGGCTGCGATGCCCTTAACCTCGACTAAACATTTATGCGTATGAAACTGAAAAACATCATATTACTATCGTCCGTAGCATTTTTAGGTGTGCTCACTGGCTGCGTCGACGATAACACCACAATTCCTGGATTCGAGGCCGATAGCTCTGAGATCGAAGCTCGTGCCGAAGGTGGCGAGTACAACCTAAGGATTCAATCGTCGAAGGAGTGGATGGCCATAAGCGATGTGCCATGGGTGATGATATCGCCAGCAAATGGTCGCGGCAACGTGGATTGTGTCATTAAAATCGACTCTACGCTTGTGAACGACAGTCGCACAACCGATATCCGCTTCTCATCGGCGGGCGAGATACTTCAGGAGGTGGCAATCACTCAAGAGGGCTATGCACGTAGCATCGTCACGGAGGAAGGGAGTCACGAGATCGCCGCATCGGCAAGCCGCGCAGACCGTTGGTTCGAGATAGAGGTTAGCTCAAACGTACAATTCGACGTTCAGACTGAGTATGCCAACGATGATGAGTGGCTCAAGGTTGGCGACCACACGCTCACGCTCGACCGTGGCGCACGTCCACGCAACACACGTATCAGAGTGGAGTGGAAGATGAACCCAGAGCCTAAGGAGCGCGTAGCGAAGCTACACCTCAACGGCGAGGGCATGGATAGTCCAACAACTGTTGTCATCCGCCAACAGGCAGCACCTCTTATCGAGGATAACCGCCAGGGCGACTCGTTGGCAGTGGTTACCATCTTCGAGAAGCTCGAGTGCTGGAGCGACAATGGCATATCTACCACCGAGAGCATGCACCGTTGGGACTGCGTACGTCTGTGGGAGTCTACCGACGAGGCGTTGCCCACACCCGAGGCCGTTGGTCGTGTTCGTGACCTCGATCTGAGCTACTTCAACACCGAGGAGGGCATACCTCAGGAGGTGCGCTACCTCAAGTATCTTGAGACCCTCTCGTTATTCGGTAACGTCAACACCATGCTTAAGTCTATCGAGATGGGTGAAGAGGTGTGCGATTTGGAGTATTTGAAGGGTTTGCGCGTGGCAGCATTCGGTATTGTGTCGCTGCCTAAGAATTTCGCACGTCTGGGTGATACACTCGAAACCCTCGACCTTAACTCGAACAACCTAACCGCCATACCAGAGGTACTTACACCTGAGAACTTCCCGCACCTTAAGTCACTGAACCTCGCAAGCAACCGCCGTGCCTCGATTAGCGACCTTCGTAAGGCTGAGTCGGCTAACGAGAATGGCGTGGGTCTGCATACTGACATAAATAGCGAGGATGCCATCCGCCGTCTACTACTTTGGGAGGCACTGGAGGAGCTAACCCTATCGTACAACTATATCGAGGGTACGTTGCCTGACTTTAAGGCTGGCGAGGAGGGCGTTAGAGCATATAACGCAGAGGATATAGCTGAGCGTGGCGACACGCTGTTGTGGGCTGTGGAGAGCGGTCTGCCGCGTATCCTTCCTAATGCGCGTGTACTGAAGATAAACCTCAACTTCTTAAGTGGCACACTGCCCAACTGGCTACTCTACCACCCACGCCTATTGGAGTGGTCAACAGAGGTGCTTGTCTATCCGCAGCAGGAGAATGGCGTAGATAGCGATGGCGAGGTTGTAGGCTTCAGCAACGAACCCACCTCCACGGAGTATTACTTCGATAAGTACCCGCTTATGCGCGGCCGCTTCGAGTTTAACGATGAAATGACCGAGTAAATATGAAGAGATATTTATTGTATATTGCCGCCATCACGCTCACGATGGCATGTGTAAAGGAGAGCGAGGCGCTACGCATCGACATTAACACCACACCCACACAGACAATCCCCGTAGATGCTACACGTGGTGAGGTGATCATCAAGTTCTCGCCCGAGATGGAGTCTATCCTCGAAGATACGATGACACGCTCAGGTGGCAAGGCCACACGCTCGGGCATACCCTCGACGGACGAGGTCTTGGACATCCTTGGCACTTACTCTTTCGAGCGCGTATTCCCCGTTGACCTACGCCATGAGGAGCGCACGCGAGAGGCAGGGCTACACCTATGGTATATCGTCCGTTTCGACGAGGGTGAGGATTTGGAGCTCGCCTTCGAGCGACTCTCTAAGCTCGGCGAGGTCGATAAGCTACAATGCAACCGCAAGATATATCGAGCATACAACCCCGAGGCTACGCCGCACTTTATCAGCTGCGCCGAGGCCGCAAATGCACCCACAACACGTGCGGCAGCCATGCCCTTCAACGACCCCGAGATGTATCGTCAGTGGTGCTACATAAACGATGGCACAGCACCATTTGCACAGGAGTGGGCAGGTGTCGTTGCTGGTGCCGATGCTGGCTGCCAGGAGGCATGGGAGCTCTGCACGGGCGACGAGGAGATAATCGTTGCCGTGATGGACGAGGCTGTTATGTGGAGCCACCCCGACCTTGCAGATAATATTTGGATAAACGAAGCAGAGGAGCAGCATGCTGGCCGTGATGCCGACGGCAACGGATATGTAGATGACCGCTACGGCTATAACTTCGTGCGTAACACGGGCGTCACATCGTGGACATCGAACGGCAGTACCGGCCACGGAACACACGTAGCAGGAACTATCGCTGCGGTAAACGACAACGGTATTGGCTGCGCTGGCATCGCTGGTGGTGGCAAGGGTTCGAAGGGTGTGAAGATCATGACGCTTCAGCTCTTCGATGGTATGAACTCTTGCTCGTTGGCAATGGAGGCACGCGCCATGAAGTATGCCGCCGACAACGGAGCTGTTATTCTTCAGTGCTCATGGGGCTACAACTCAGCAAAGTCTAACCTTATACTTGGCTACACTCCAGGCCCAGCGACCGAGGAGGAGTGGGCAGCAATATACCCCTTGGAGAAGGAGGCGTTAGACTACTTCATCAACTGCGCAGGCTCGCCAAATGGTGTAATCGACGGCGGTCTTGCCATTTTTGCCTCAGGCAACGAGTACGCCGCACAGTCATCGTTCCCCGCAGCCTACTCTAAGTGTATCTCAGTTGCGGCTATCGCTGCCGACTATACCCCCGCGTCGTACTCGAACTATGGCAGCGAGGTTTTGCTATCAGCTCCTGGTGGAGATATGGAGTACTATGGTACACCCGGACAGAAGGATGATTCATACGACGAGAATGGCATACTCCGCGAGCAGGGGAGTATCTTCTCTACTCTCGTTATGGATGGAGTTGCGGGTTATGGCTACTACGAGGGAACATCTATGGCATGTCCCCACGTATCGGGCGTAGCGGCCCTCGGCCTTGCCTACGCTAAGCAGCACCATCGACACTTTACGTCGGAGGAGTATCGCGAGCTTATGTTCGAGACGGCACGTGACATTGACAGCTACTTCGTAGGCGAGAAGACCTTCTATATGAACCACACCTCGGCAGGTGCTGTACCTATCAAGATAAACCTTGCCGATTACCGCGGCAAGATGGGACGTTTGACAGATGCTGGTGCTTTGCTGAAAGCTATTGATGGCAGTGGCCGCGACATGCGTCTTCCGAACGTCTGTCTCGCGCCCGAAACTGAGACAACACTCCGCATAACTGACTATACGACAGATAGCGTGACAAGTGTAACCGTTGCCAATACCAATATCGCCGAGGCGACACTCAGCGGTGATATGCTGACAATCAAGGCTAAAAATGTGGGACAGACGGTCCTCACGGTGAGGTGCGGAGCAGAGGAGTTGCGCGCCACTATAACCGTGCGCGAGGGTGTGTCGGATAACGGCTGGTTGTAGGCTATGCAGCGCGCCCTTCGACATATCGTTACGGTACTACTGCTGGTGGCTGCGACTGTCGGAGCCTCTGGACAGACGCTCATTTCGCGCTCGGCGCTCGACTCGTTGGTGCGCCCCATGCTATCAACGAAGGCCAAAGATGCGCTGAGGGTGGATAGCAAAGAGCGCAACATAGGAGAGATTGGCGATAGCGCGAAGGTGAGTGTTAATTACACGCTACGAAACAACCACAACGAGCCGATCACGATAACCTCGATGCGAGCATCGTGTAGCTGTCTAAAGGTGTGCTCCAAGCCCGCAACTTTCGCTCCTGGCGAGAGCTACGTGCTACGGGTAGAGTTTAACCCCGCGGGACGCAGTGGCACATTTAGCTACGACATAAACATCTACACCTCGCTCGATGCATCGCACCCCACGGAGCGACTGACGCTCAAAGGTGAAATAAAGGGTTCGGACAAGTTCGCACACTTACCATACGTCATGGGAAGCCTAAGGCTCAGCCGCAAAAGCGTAATATTGGAGCAGATGTCTACCAACGTAACACGCCGTGAGCATATAGCCATAGCAAATGGTGGCGGTAAGAGTGTGCGTCCCACTGCCCGCACAACTGTAGCGGGGCTAAAACTAAGATGCGAGCCCGAGGAGCTTGCGCCAGGTACGGAGGGCGACATCGTAATAGAGTATCGCCCAACAAAAGAGCTCACGACCGATATCGAGACAATGGTGATAATGGAGGGCGTAGAGGCATCGCCCACGGAAAGAGTGATAAGAATAACATTAAAGAGATAATATCTATGAGAGTGATTACAAAGATTTTTGCAGTGGCTTTGCTTGCCACAACGCTGCTACTCGGTGGTTGCAACAGAGGTGCGACACCTCAGGTTGTAGACCCTGGAATGGCCGTAACATACTCCACGATAGATGGCAGTTGGGAGCTTATAGCCTGGAATGGTGCGGAGCTTGACGAAGCAACCGTATGCTACGTAGATTTCGACCGCACGGAGCGTCGCTTCGAAATGTGGGACAACTTCGACTCGATGTATGCCGTTAAGCATAGCGGCACCTTCACCATCGAGGAGAACGAGTATGGCGAATACATACTCTCGGGCACCTACGACTATGGCGTGGGCGACTGGAACGACAGCTACACAGTCACGATGTACACCCCTGGCCGCGAGATGCGCTGGGAGTCGGTAGCCACGGGCGACACATATACCTTCGCAAAGATTGACGCAATACCTGAATTAAACTAATAACGAGAATATATGAGAACACTACGAAACATTATGGCAGCAGTGTTTACTGCCAGCATAGCACTTACGCTATGGAGTTGTGACGAGGATGTCAACGTTGAAAGTAATGTTGAGATTCCGACAATTGGCATCATGGAGCCTGAGTTCGACTCAAAGACTATGAATGTTAAGGTAATGATTGCCCCCTCGTCAGATACGACGGCATGGTACTGGTGCGTTGATGACCTTAACTCAGGTACGGATAAGCCTGCAGAGTACACCCGAGAGGAGGGTGCTGCCGCCAAGGAGATTGAGTTCAAGGCGATCTACGGAGTGGAGTACACCATATCGGCTTACGCCGAGAACAAGGCAGGCAAGTCGGAGGTAGCTACCAAGAAGTTCTGCGCCATGCCCGAGGGCGAGGTATCGGTAACGATTGGCGAGATTACACTCAACAAGGAGACCATGATGGCCGAGGCCACGATATACCCCTCAAAGGCTGTGACGGCGTGGTACTGGCAGAGCTACATTGCAGGCTCGGATAACAGCACGCTCGACTGGAACGCTGAGGAGGGCAATACCGAGAAGGTCATTAGCTTTGAGTATACATGGAGTGAGACCTACGAGCTCCGCGTATATGCCGAGTGCGGCGAGCTAACGAGCGAGATAGCTACAACGGAGTGTATGTTCGAGCCCGAAATCCCAACACTCCGCGTGAGTGACCCCATCTTCGACGACAAGACTATGACTCTCAGCTTCAAGGTGACACCCTCGGAGGATACCGACCACTGGTACTGGGGCTTGTACGACGATGCGTTAGATGCTAAGTATGAGACATACGAGGACAACGAGCCACGCACCGTAAGTTGCAAAATAGAGTATGACAAGCAGTATCAGTTTATCTTCCGCGTGGAGAATGCCCTCAATAAAGGTAACGAGGAGATTGTCGACTTCTACGTTCTTGGCGACGTAGCCGATATCACCATCTCGAACCTCACAGCCTTTACGGTAGATGCACTTATCGAGAAGAGCGACGTGTGCGTGCGCTACGTAGCAGGAGCGTTACACACCTCGGCATACGACCGTAATGTCTTTATCGAGGAGGCTCAGTCATCGCTCAATCCCGACCCAAGCTACCCATTTGCTGTATTTAACTCTGCCACCGACGATCGTACATTCTCGGAGCAGGACCTCGTGCGTAACTCACGCACCGACAGCAACGAGAATGCTGGCATCATGCTGCTTCCAGGTGTGTCGTACACCATTGCTGTATATGGCGAGGATAAGGATGGTAACTATAACGTAACGACCGCAGAATTCGTAGTGCCTAAGGCCGAGATCAATGGTAACATAGGCGTTGAGATTGAAATGGCCGAGGTTACCGATAACTCGGCAACCGCTAAAGTTACCGCCACCGAGGAGTGTAAAATGCTCATTGGCCTTATTGACCCCGCAGTTGCTATGGCCGACACGGAGAATCCCTTCGACATCGAGGGTAAGAGCGACGAGGAGATCAAGGCATACATCGTCTCAATCGCACATGCCGTACCTACCCTCTATAACGCACCAATTACACGTAGGATTGGCGACCACTTGGAGGTTGGCAGCGACTACGTAGCATACGCTTTAGCAATCAAGGATGGCAAGATTGGCCAGGTGGAGTACGTAAAGTTCAAGACAACACGTCCTACACTCTCGGGTATTGCCAAGATTACGGCAGCCGAGATCGTGCCACAGGATACACACGAGACTCTCACCGTAAAGGTTACGGCTGATAGTAATGCACAGAAGGTACGACTTTATGCAGCTCCCACCGCTGACCACGATGCTTATGCCGATAATATGGAGGGCGTGATGGATGCCGACACATATCAGAACTATCGCGAGGAGTATGAGTTGGTGGATGGCATGGCTACTGCAACGATAAATATATACCACCCAGGCGATAACTACTATATCTACGCCTCGGCTGTCGATACTACGGGTCGTGCAGGTGAGATGGTATGTGTGGCTCAGCTTGCGGGCTACGATACAGAGTACTATACCACCATGGAGGAGATTATCGACGACGGCACGCTCAGTTTTGCAGGTACAGGTACCGCCAAGCTAACCGCCTCTGACATCAGCGAGGTTGACGAGCGTGTAAACGTAACACTCACTGCCACGGAGTTTAGCTCTAACGTAGATAAGGTGTGGTTTATGCGCCTTGCGAGCTGCAAAACCGAGGATATCGAGAGCCGCGTTAAGGACAACCTTAAGGAGTATGCAGAGACTGGCAAGATTATGGGCTCGTATAAGATTGTCAAGGAGGGCTGGGCATATAAGTATGTCGATGACCTCGAGAACTCGTTCGATCCCAAGTACGATGCGCTATTGAAGTATAGCACCTCGTATGGTGGTGATATTGTGGTTATGGTCATCCTCGACACTAATGGTCGAGTAAATATCCATAGCTACTTTGCTGGCGGCCTCGGTGTCAAGGAGTTTGTTGCAGAGGAGTAACATCTAAGTAGCGAACAGATCGCACTATCGGCGGCAGATGGGAGCATTTCCTATCTGCCGTCATTGTCTCTGTGAGTCTGTATGTGTTGCTACACAGCACTTGGTAAATGCTCTCGATGGGTATGACAAGACAAATTTATTGTCAGACGGAGTTAGATATGACACCAAATGAAAGAGCCTCGGATGGGACATACTAACGTATTTCCCAACCGAGGCTCTAATGTTTGGTGCCGCAGTAGACCCCTTATCTCAAGAAATTAAAAGCTGAAGCCAGTCTTAATAATGGCATAATGACGCTTCGTCGTGGGATTAAAGGTATAACCTAAATTCACGGGAATAGTCGCTGCACCAACCTCAAACTCACGATTAAACATAAGGCTTAGGTTGGTGACGTTGAAGCCCTGAGGTATATTGTCGAAGTCGAGCTCATAGCCGCCATCAACCATCTTACGAGGGCCGGCGCACCAGAAAGGGCCAGTCCAGGGTGATGCACCAGCGATAATCTCGATGTCGAAGAGTTCTTTAATTGGCTGGGTATAGCCCACCTCTAAGTATGACGAGAAGGCACGACGCTTCTTCGAGCCATCCTCGTTATAAAGCCAGTCGACCGAGTGGAGGAACGTAGTACCCCAATGGAGGCGAAGGCGATCGAAGAAGGTGTACTCGATGGTAGCCGTAAGGCTATGGTTCTCGTCATCGAGGAAGTCGTTCTGCCAGAAGGCCTTACCGTAATCACACCATACGTCGTAGACCGTAACAGATAGGTTCTCGTAGTCGAAGCCAATGGTCATATCAAGCTCCTGGTAGGTGCTCAACGCTGAGAAGTTGTACCATAGATCGACATAGAAGCCACCGTAGCCAAGCGTTACGCTGGGCTGGATGGCGGGGTCGAAGACATTACCATAGTACGACTGGTCATAGCCACGCCATAGGTAGTTTGATGCTACGTTGGCACCTGCGCTCCACCAGAACTCCCATTCCGACTCATTGGTGTCGGCATCAGCGGCAAGTGATGTAACTTTCTCGGTCTCAGCAGTAGCTACCTGGGCTACGCCAGTAAACGAGATAGGTAAAAGAAAGAGTATAGCCAGTAATGCTCTTTTTATCATAGATGTTTTAGGTTAGGTTATTATTAAGGTTGGGAAATAGCCTCTACTTACTCTTACGCTCTGAGCGGTGATGGCGACGTTTCTTTAGGTTCATACGCTTACGATAGTTATCTATCTTACGCCACACGCCCCACACGAGGAGTACCGAGAAGAAGAGTATGATGCCAATGAGCATACCTTCGGAGAGGTTGTCGCCCTTGACTCTCGACCACATCTCAAGCATCTTATCCGTTCTATCGCCCGAGTCGTGCATAACGCCACAGCGGTCGATAACCGAGCGATCGGGGTATAGCACAGGGTCAACAAGTACGCTATCTGAACCCTCAATTGGGTTACCCTCATGGTCAACGAAAAGGTAGCTCAGATCACACTCCTCCATCTCACCACAGCTGAGGTTTTCAAGTTCGGAGAATACCTCCTCCGTGGCTACAACGCTCACATAGCCCGTGGCATCCATATTGCGGATAGCATTCTCGGGCATACACATATAGTCAATGAAGTATCGTGCAGCCTTAAGATTACGGGCATACTTAGGTATCACCCAGCCGTCGAACCATACAACACTACCCTCTTCAGGTACAACGTAACCGAGGTCAACACCTACGCTTGTCGCCTCATCAATAGCCCATACAGCATCGCCACTCCACATAAGGTTAATCCACGCCTTCTCCTGCGTCATCATCTCCTTGCCGAAATCGGCCTCCCAGCCAGCTACAAGTTCCTTCATGCGCTTCAAGTAGCTCTCGACCAAAGCGATAGATTCATCCGACGAGTCATACATAAGCTCGCGGATTGTTGTCAAGTCAAGGTACTCATCCTCCGTAAGCTCACCCGCGGCACGTGCCTCGAGCGTCTTGGCATAGATGAGCATCGGTGAATATACATCGCGGAATGCATCCTTCACAAAGATTTTATCCTTAAGTCGCTTATCGAACATAAGATCCCATGTCAAGGCCTCCTCGGCCGTGACGTAGCTCTTATTGAAGAGGATACCCGTAGTACCCCACATATAACCTATCGAGTAGTCGTTAGGGTCCTTGCCCTCGGGAGCCTCCAACAACGAGAATTGCTCACGTATATAGGGTGACACGCAGTCGAAGTAATTGATATCCTTATCGTTAATCTCCTGCTCGAACTCAGGCGTAATGATAGGCAAGAGCATATCGTTACGCATCATGCGCTCGATAATATACTCCGAGGGGCAGACCACATCGAAGTCGGCCTGGCCATTCTCAATCTTTGCGAGCATCACCTCGTTGATGTCGAAGGTCTGGTAGATAACCTCCACGCTTTCACCAGTCTGCTCCTCATACCACGCTTCGAACTCGGGGATAAGATCCTCGTCGATATAATCACCCCAGTTGTAGACCTTGAGAATACCCATACGCTTCTGGTCGCCATTGCATGACGACAGCATCAGCAAACCACAGCCTACGGTTAACACTAAAAGGCTAGATACCATCTTTTTCATTAGCGCGATAGTTTTTTGTTAGAGAGTTGCTGTTGCATCTCCTCGGCACGCTTGGCCTGGCGGTGCGAGCGGTAGTTTACGACGATGAGTAGCAACAACACAACGACCAAGATTATTGTCGAGAGAGCACGCAACTCAGGCGTAAGGCCACCCTTGCGGGCATCGGCATAGATATAAGTAGAGAGAGTCTCCAGGCCATCCGTACCGTTGGTAAATATCGTAACGGCGAAGTCGTCGATGGAGAGCGTAAAGGCGAGGATAAAGCCCGAGATCATGCCAGGACGAATCTCTGGGATGATAACACGGCGCATAGCCTGCATAGGCGTAGCACCCAGATCAAGAGCCGCCTCATAGATATTGGGGTTCATCTGCGTAAGGCGCGGCATGACGCTAAGCACCACATAGGGGGTACAGAAGGTGATATGCGCGAGGATTACCGTCATATAGCCCTGCGTAACGCCCAAAGTTATAAAGAGCAAGAAGAGCGATATACCCGTGATGATATCAGGGTTAAGAATCGGGATGTTATTCACGAAGTTAACAACCTTGCGCTTACGGTATCTAAGGTCGTTGATGCCGATGGCCGCAATAGTACCTAAGAGTGTCGATACGGAGGCTGCAATGAAGGCGATGATAAAGGTATTCTTGATGGCATCAATCAGCGAGTTATTCACACCGCCCGAGAAGAGCGATGTATAAAGCTCGGTAGAGAATCCCGTCCAGTTACCCAGCACCTTAGACTCAGTGAACGAGAAGATGGCAATGATGACAATAGGTGCGTAGAGCATAACGAGCAGTACGACCAGATAGATGTTCGACAACAGACGTTTCATACTACAACAGACCCTCGTTAGTGCCATCCTCCGACGAATCAGAGAAGAGCGATGTTATACCAATGATTACAAGCATTATGAGCGATAGTGCAGCACCATAGTGCCACATACCATTGTTGATATTCTCCTGGATGGTAGTACCAAAGAGTTTGATGTTGTTCATCGTCAGCAACTCGGCGATGGCAAAGGTTGATATGGTAGGCATGAATACCATCATAATGCCGCTAATAATACCAGGCATCGACAACGGAAACACCACACGCGTAAATACCTGACGTGGCGTTGCACCGAGATCCTCCGCCGCCTCGATAAGCGAATGATCCATCTTCTGAAGCACGTTGTATATCGGGTAGATCATAAACGGCAAGAAGTTATAGACCATACCAAAGATTAACGCCCCCTCGCCAAGTGGAAGCGTAAGGAAGTCGAAGAGTGCCACCGTAGCCAGCGTGCGCACAAGCACGTTGATCCACATCGGCAAGATGAAAAGCATAACGACAAGCGTTGCTGTCGAGGGCTTCAGACGTGACAAGATATAGGCTGCAGGATAGCCCAATATAAGACATATAATTGTGGTTATCAGCGCGATGCCAATAGAATAGATAAACGTATTTGCAGCCTCGGGTTGGTTGATGAAACGCTCAAAGTTCTCCAACGAAAAGCCTCCGTCCTTAGCTTGGAAGGCGTATATCATAATCAACACCAGCGGCATCACAACAAACACCGCCATAAAGAGCACGTATGGCAAGCTCCAGCTACGTCGTCGCGAGAAAAATTTTACCAAGTTTTTCATTTTAGTTTCGGGTGATCTCAAAGGCGATGACCACAACAGCCATCAGTTTTACACTTTGCAGCAACGATGGTTACTACTTTTCCACTCGCTTTGTTACCCTTAGGGCCGAAGGTGCAATCTTGATACCCACCTCGTCGAGGTCCTCCCATACATCGTGTGTGTCGACGTAAATATTCTCACCCTCGTCCGTACGCACCGTGAGGTGGTAGTGGTCACCCTTATACAAGATGAAGCGTATCGTACCCCACGACACACCATCGTCGGGATCGTCCGTAAGCTCCACGGCTGAGAAGTCGAAGGCTACATCTACCGTAGCACCACTCTCGATACCTTCAACCTCTTTGCATTCGAACTGCTCGCCGAGGATCTCCACGTGGGTAGCATCCACCAACGTACCCTCAACACTATTCTCCGTACGCTCCTTAGCCATAACATGGATGTCGGCAGGCTTGATGAGCATACCTACCTCCTGACCAGGCTCGAAGCTATTATAATCCTGAATCTGAATCTCATAGCCATCGGGCGTGTCGACAAACATCTCGTAGTGAACACCCTTGAAAATGCACGAGCGCACCACGCCGTGGAACATAGCAGCCTCGGCATTGCGGATGATGTACACATCCTCGGGACGAATGACGACATCCACTGGCACATTCTCGCCGAAGCCCTCGTCGATACACTCGAACTCCTTGCCCATAAAGCGCACCAAACGGTCGTGTACCATGGTGGCATTGAGGATGTTACTCTCGCCGATAAAATCGGCTACGAAGGCGTTACATGGCTCGTTGTATATATCAGTAGGTGAACCAATCTGCTGAATCTTACCCTCGTTCATAACAACGATAGTGTCCGATAGCGTGAGTGCCTCCTCCTGGTCGTGCGTAACGTAGACGAAGGTGATGCCTAAGGTGCGGTGCATCTCCTTAAGCTCCATCTGCATATCTTTACGCATCTTCAGATCGAGTGCCGCCAGTGGCTCGTCGAGGAGCAACACCTGCGGGCGGTTAACAATAGCACGGGCGATGGCCACGCGCTGCTGCTGACCTCCCGAGAGCGACTGCACGTCGCGGTGCTCATAGTCGGTCATACCCACCATCTTAAGTGCGCGCTTCACACGCTGCTCAATCTCGCGCTTATCGACCTTTTGGAGCTTTAGTCCAAAGGCGATATTATCATAAACATTATAGTTAGGAAAGAGGGCGTAACGCTGAAATACCGTATTCACAGGGCGCAAGTGCGGGGGCACACCCGTCATAGACTCACCACCAATAAGAATCTCACCGCTCGATGCCGAGTTAAAACCAGCCAACAGGCGCAACAGCGTGGTCTTACCACAACCAGATGGGCCTAATATAGTGAGAAACTCACCCTTTTTTACCGACAAACTCACATCATCCAGAACTACCTTATCAGGGAAATTCTTCGTGATATGACGAATCTCAATGATATGATTTGACTCTGCCATTAAAATAACGTAATTTGTTGTTTAACAAAACATTGATCAACAACCGATCAACCACAGCAACGATTTCGCCACGCACGCACGCGTACATATTGTCTTTTGCATAATGCAAATATACAATAAAAAGTGAGAAAACCAAAATTTTCTCACTCTCACACGCAATTTTATGACTATATAAATCTCATACGCTGCCAGCGGCCACTCGACGATGCCGTTACCTCACACTCAACGATACCCGTGAGCGCATCGGCCGCATCGTCGTGGCGGTTGGCACGAAAGAGCCGCTTATAGGTGGTAAGATGTGCATAGAACTCCGGCCAGCGGACACACCAATCCTCAGGCATACGTACCGTGTGAAGTACCGTCGCCGAGTTCGACAGTATGCGAGCCTCCTTATTCGCGCTCTGATGAAACCACTCTATCTTTGTTGCTGGGACAAGGCGCTGCAACGAGCGCGCAAAGCCTCGCCCTCCATTGTTACTCTCGATATTCGCCTGACGTATCCCCTCACGCTTGAGCATCGCCGCAACGAGACGCTCTGTATGCTCCATCGACTCACGCGAGTAGACAACATCCGTAACGTAGATAACGCCGTCCGTATCAACGACATAGTCTATCGAACAGAGGTAGTCATCACCCGTATCGGCTGTATCGGTATAGTTCGATCGCGCCACAACGTCGCGCGGTAGCATGGAGTACTCTCTGAAGCCATCACCATAGAGAAGCCCCTCCTTCGACGATGGATGCCCCTGATACATAGCCTCGAATCGCACGGGGTCGAGTCGGCGCTTGGATAGAAGGAGCTCGCAGCTCTGCTGCTCGGGCCATAGAGCCTCACCCTCGGCTCGCGGATCTATATCCGTAGCGGGTGACGACTTCAACGCCTCGAAGTTTAAGACTAACCACTCGTTGTCACCCACCTCGTCGATATCGCTCCATGAGTGTAACTCACGAAAAGGCTCCGTGCGGCCGAGGACACCGATAAGATCATCCTCATGCCAGCGCGTAAAGACGATCAACTCGCGCGAGCTGTTGTGCATACGTGTACGCACTACCGACGTGTACCACTCCCAGCAATTCTCCCTAACAACGGGCGACTGCGCCTCCATCGCATCCTTATAGAGGTCATCGAGAATGAAACAATCGACGCGATTACCTGTAAGCGAACCTTCGCGCCCCACGCTTATAAGCTCGCCCTTATGGTCAATAATCTCCACCTCGTCGGAGGTGCGGATATAACCCGAAGGCTTCGTTCCGCGCTTTATGGTCGTATCGGGGAATATCGAGCCATACTCTCTCGATTCGATGATGCGCTGCACCCTGCGATTGAACTTCGAGGCAAGAGTACCCGAATAGGAGGCTATGGCTATGCGCATATCTGGATCAAGACCAAGCATGTAGGCTGGTAAAAGTGTTGTTGCACCAACGCTCTTGCCATGCTGTGGTGGTACCGAGACGATAAGTCGCTTAATGCGCCCTTGGGCAAAAGCCTCAAGGATGGCGTAATAGGTGCGATGAAACGGCGTAAACTCCAAGAAGGGATAGACCTCCGAAGCAAAATCTATAAAACCAGGCGCAATCGCCTGAATATTATTTTCACACTGCATAGTTCATTAATGATTAAGGTTTTCTACTCAAAAATTACTCTACGTAGCTCCTCAAATGAAAAATCGTTATCGACAACCTCTTCGCCCACGGTCGTTTTTAGCTCCCACCATACGGGCACAATACGCTTTATCACGCGACGCATACTACCATCAAGCAACTCTCGCTCACGACTAACAACCACGGTGCAGACCAAACGACAACATATATCGCCATCATAAGCTACAATAGCACCAGAGAAGAACTCTCTGTCGCTTATTGCAGCCACAAGTCGCTCCGCTAACTCAAGATAAATAGATGATGTAATTTCGTACATAATTGGTTTATTAGGGTTTATTAAATAAATTTTTATATCAAAATTTGCAATTTGTAATAAATTGCTTAACTTTGCAGTGCAAAGATATATTCAAATATTTATCTTGTCAATAGTTTTGTACAAATTTTTAATATAATAAATTCTTATATGGAGACAATAGGCGAACGAGTAAGACTTATAAGAAAGCAACTCGATTTAACGCAAGAACAATTAGCTCAGCGACTTGGCATCGGCAAAGCAGCACTCTCAATGATCGAGACAGGCAAGGCAGGACTCTCGACACGCAACAAGAATATCCTGGTTCAAGATTTGAATGTCAACCCAGATTGGATTGATACAGGCAAGGGGCGAATGTTCAACGCCGAACCCAACTATACACCATATACACACCGTACAGACAGATCGCTTCCGCTCCAGAGCGTACCCCTCTACTCGATCGAAGGAACGGCTGGTCTCGTGCCTCTCTTTGCCGAGGAGTCTACGGCTAAGCCGATAAACTTCATCCACATTCCCAACCTGCCGAAGTGCGATGGCGCAATATATGTTGTTGGCGACTCGATGTATCCACTGCTAAAAAGCGGAGATATCATATTATATAAGCAGCTAAACGACGTAAGAGATGTATTTTGGGGAGATATGTATTTACTCTCTATCGACATCGACGGCGAGGAGTATATAACAGTAAAGTATGTGCAAAAGTCCGAGCATGAGGGATTTATCAAACTCGTAAGCCAGAATCAGCACCATGCCGATAAGGAGGTTGAGATGAGCCGTATTCGCGCCATCGCCCTAATTAAGGCCTCGATACGCATGCACACCATAGGATAACCCAGCTGTTGCAATAATAGAAAACATCTATAGGCTACACACATATTCTGTGAGTAGCCTTTATCGTAAATGTAATAAACTCAAAGTATTGTACTACTCAGGCAGGTAAAGTCAGGCGGGGAGAGGTAAACCTAAGCAATAATCGCCATATCTCAGGCTAAAGCACTCTTAGCGAAGGAAATAGCACACAGAGTTGCTCCATAAGCTCCTCCTTATCGAAATTCTCGCGAAGGATAAGCAGAATGGTGTTATCGCCCGCTATAGTACCAAGCAAGTCGCTGATGCCACGGCTATCAATCGGCACAGATATAGCACTGGCATAACCAGGCTTTGTGGTTATAACACACAGATTGCCCGAGAAGGCTATATCAATGATATTATCTGATATGTTTACCGAAGATGCAAAGTCGCCATGCGATGTGTTGGGGAGCACGTAAATATACCCCTTCTCCTTATGCGGAACCTTTGCCACATGCATAAACTTCAGGTCGCGCGACAATGTCGACTGGGTAACCTGCATCCCACTCTCCAAAAGGCGAGCTATGAGCTCTTCCTGCGATGATATGTACTCTGAACGTATAATTTTACGAATAACTGAAAGGCGCTGGGTCTTTTGATTCATCGTCTTTTTCTCTTGGTTATTTCTTTGTTTCACAGCTAACGCAAACTAATTCTCAATTATTGTCTATTGGTACACAAAGTTAAGCAAAATGAATCCATTTTGCAAGCAAAAATAGAAAAAACCTTTAAAAACGTAATTTTTTTTATTATTTTTCTTGCTCTAACAAATGTTTTAGTATATTTGCGTGCGATGTTTTGATATATAGTATCAAACAGAGGATATAGGATAAGACAAACTTTAATTATTTATTTATTTTTATACATTTTAAGTCTATGAGAAAACTACTTTCAATCTTCAGCGTAGCACTCGTTGCTATCTTTGCAATCGGCTGCGACGACACCACCGAGCAGGGTGTCGGCAACAAGGAGGTAACCTTTGCCTTCGGCCAGCCTGAGGCAACCTCAACTTCAATCGAGATTATGGTCATGCCTTCGGATGACAAGATCAACTACTTCGCAGGTATCGTACCCGCAAGCGAGATAGCTACAAAGGATGACGCTACAATCATCACCGAGTACCTCCAGTCGTTCTCAATGCGTACTGGCACACAACTTATTGGCGCACAGGGTCTCACTCCCGATACAGACTATATGGTAATCGCCTTTGCTTACGGTGCAACCGATAAGGTATCGAAGGTTGCTGCTCGTACAGCTGAAGCTGGTGCGGTTAGCGATGGTTTCTATGTAGATATCGCTGTCAACGACATCACCTCTAACTCGGCTATTGCCGTAGCTCGCCCTAATGATAACGATACGCAGTACTTCTTCCGCGTGCTTACTCAGCTTGAGCTTCGCGAGTTTGGCATTCTCAACAACGACCTTGAGATATTCAAGTACATCATCGAGAATCCAAACAGTAACTCATTTATATTCAAGGGAGAGAAAACACTTGAGTACACCAATCTCTCTCCCAAGATGGACTACATCGCAGTAGCATTCAACGTTGACACATATGAGGATGTATTGGCCGGTATAATTGAGATCGAGCTTTTCCGCTACGAGTTTACCACAGAGGATGCACCTCAGGTAGACCCCAACACATTGTTTACATACGCTAACCTCGAGGTTGATCATACAGGCTTTAGCCTCGATGTTACCCCAGTAAAGGGCGAGGACAAGCTTTGGGCATACTATATCTTCGAGAAGAGGTACTTCGATGAGTATATGGCAAAGGGTCGTCAGCAGGTTGTTATGCGTGCATACTTCGGCCTTTACAACCTCGGTCAGGAGTATAACATCATCAACCACACTAACCTCTCGTTCAACGAGTTCATCACAGAGTATATGGGTCAGTATGGTTCTACCGAGATTATCAACTATGAGCCTTTGAAGCCCGAGAAGGAGTATGTTGTAGCAATGTTCTATATGGATCCCGAAGTTTACGATCCTACGATTGTATACGACTACAATTTCGTATCAGTTAACTTCAAGACCGCTAAGCCCGATGACTCACTTAAGGTTCAGATGGACGTAGTAGGTCCCGTTATCGAAAAGGAGGGATTCTCATACAGCATCTCATTCAATGTAGCTGTTGACAACAATGCTGTATCATTGAAGTATGGTGCTACCGAGTGGAATGAGAACGTCGAGAAGTACTATGATCCTAACGACTGCAACAGTATTCGTGCATTCGTAAACTTTACGACCGCCAATGATGAGGTCCTCTCAACTGCTAAAACTGAGGATGGAGCTACAATCGAGTACACGGGTATCACCGAGCCATTCAATGGTGTATTTATGTTCGAGGCTGCAAACTCTCAGGGTGCTGTCACACAGTATATGGTACGTGTAACTCCCGACCAGTTCGAGTAACCTACACATATTTAATAGTATAAACGATGAAAAGATTTCTGAGTATTTTCACCGCTATAGCACTCCTCGTTGGCTTCACCGCCTGCGAGGAGGGCACTCACAATGATACCCCCAACGATCAGACTCCAAACGTAGAGCTTAAGGCCGACAAACTCACGATCGTAGCCGATGGCCAGGATGCCGTGACGTTCCAGGTATTGGTCAATGGCGCGGACCGCACTGCGGAGTGCCAGATCATCAACCTCGAAGACAACTCCATCCTTGAGGGTACAACCTTTACCGCAACCGAGGCTGGCAGCTACCGCTTCAAGGCGGCATTTGGCGCAACGACATCGGAGAATGTGACAATCACTGCAACAAAGAGTGGTGACGGGCCCGATCCCGATCCTGAGGTTGTCCTCTCGGCCGACAAGAGCGAGATCAAGGCTGATAACGCCGACACTGTTACGTTCACGGTAATGGTCGAGGGCGTTGACCGCACTGCTGAGAGCACAATCACCATTATGAACTACGACACGGAGCTCGAGGGCGCAACTTTCGTTACGGATGTTGCTGGTGAGTTTTCGTTCGTGGCTGAGTGGGATGGCTATAAGTCTGATGAGGTGACAATCACAGCTACGGCTGTTGAGATCCCCGTGGAGAAGAGCCTACGCCTCACTGTTGACGTAAAGAGCATCAAGGCCGACGGCCAGGATAAGGCAACCTTCACGGTGACCTACGGCGAGGAGGATGTCACTTCAAAGAGCGAGATTACAGTAAGTCAAACCAGCGAGGTACTCGAGGATGCTACGTTCACAACGACCGAGGTTGGTGCCTACACCTTCCGTGCCCATTACAACGGAATGACATCGCCCTATGTATCTGTCGAGGCTTACGATCCAGCGTTGGTTGGTAAGTATGAGATAGGCACAATCTACGATGATGGGACGAACAAGGGTCTTATCTTCGCCATCAAGGCCGACAACCACGGCGACACCTACTGCTATATCGTGTCGCTTGATGAGGAGGACTTGCAGTGGTCGACAAAGTATGAGTGGTGTAACTGCGTCTACCAGCGTGGCGACTACAACACCTACGATCCTTTCGAATACTACGGCATGAACGTCAACGACTACCCCGCGTTTAAGTGGTGTATGGACCACGGCGACGGATGGTTTATGCCCTCATCGACCGAGGTTAATTGGTTGTGGGAGACATTGACCAACGGCGAGCGCGACTTCAAGGCAGCGTCGGTCAACGAGTTCAATGCGCTCCTTGAGAAGAACGGCGGCGAGCCCTTCGTAGAGACCTACTACTGGACATCGAACGAGACTTCTGAGGATCTTGTCGAGGTTATCGCCTTTATGAACGATAGCGTTGTATGTCTCGATCCTAAGAAGGATAACGTCTACACCGCACGTGCAGCCTACCGCTTCAAGTTAGAGTAGCCTACGACGACTAAATCTATGGGGCTGTCCACAAGATAAGGGCTGCCCCATATTACAAATATATACCCAAGGTTATGAGAGAGATGGATTCTAAGGAGCTTACATATACGACACCTACGGTGGAGATATGCGACGTAGAGGTTGAAGGGGGCTATACAGCGAGCTTCGGTAATGTGGGTGAGGCTGGTGACGATTTCGACACCAACGATAATGGAGTGTTCTAACCCTATACCCGATAGATCAGGATATGAAACATGTATTTATATCGAGCATAGTAGTTGTCTTCTCGGTAATCCTTGTGGCATGCGGCAAGGATGATTGCATCGTTGATAACAACAGCACGGAGTGGCACACGATAACCATCACCACGGAGGATGCCACACGCACAAATCTTAACGAAGAAAGTAACAAGGTCGAGTGGAGCGAGGGCGACAAGTTGCTTGTTTTCGAGAATGGTTATAGCGTCGAGAGCTCGGCTGCAGATGTTGACCATGCGGGCAGGGCTCGCTTTGGCGTGACATTCCCAACGAGCACACCGCCATACAATTATAACGGCATATACCCTGCTGATAGCCATTTCTACGCCCACTGGAACAACGACATCACAAGCTTAAAATTGTCGCTTAGCGCCACGCAGAGTCCCTCAGAAACATCGTTTGACCCGAGTTGCGACCTACTTATCGCCAAGCAGATAGAGACCTCGGAGCAACCAACAAGCCTTATGATGCGCTTCAAACGTATTGTGGCTATGAATAAGCTCTCGCTTAAGGGTCTACCCTCGAATGGCACTATCAGCCGTGTGACCTTCACCGTGCCCAATAAGTGCATAGCAGGTCTTGTGGCGGTCAACCTACCCACGGGCGAGGTCGTAGAGTATGGCTCGGTGGGCGCGGAGCATAGCGAGATTATGGTAAATTACCCTACGCCTATATCTACCTCAACACCTATCTACTTCAATAGTTTCCCCATAGAGCTTACCGCTGGCGACAGCTTCTACGTTAAGGTGGTATGCAATGGCGCTATATACACCAAGCATGTGACACTATCCGCAGGCAAGTCTCTTAACTTGGAGGAGGGGTCACTCAACATCTTCACGGTAGATATGAGCCGAGTACTACCCGTAATTCCCGAGAGCTACACTCCTGGCACGCTATACAACCGCCACGGTGTCAAGGGTGTGATTTTCGCCATCAAGGAGTTCCCGATATACAACAGCAACTACACCGCCATTGTGGGCAACGACAAGTACTGCTATATCATGTCGCTCGACGAGGAGGACTTGCAGTGGTCAACAAAGTACGAATGGTGCAACTGTTTGTCGCAACGCGGTGATTACAACACCTACGACCCATTCAACTACTACGGCATAAAGCCTGACGACTACCCTGCGTTTAAGTGGTGTATGAGTCATGGCGACGGCTGGTTTCTCCCCTCATCGAAGGAGTTGCAATGGATGTGGGATGCCATAACCGATGGTGTTCACGACTTTGGCGCACCACGTGTTGCGGAGTACAACAAGCTACTTACGGACAACGGAGGTGAGCCATTCGTTGAGACTTACTACTGGTCGTCGAACGAGACCTCGGAGTCGCTCGTTGAGGTTATCGCCTTTATGAATGATAGCGTCGTATGCCTCGATCCGAAGAAGGATGAGATATTTACTGCCCGCGCAGTGTATCGTTTCAAGGTTGAGTAACGCCTATTATTATATATAGTATCGTGTCGGAGTCTACAATTGTGGGCTCCGACTTGCTTTTAATTGGGTGTTTCGTTACCTTTGCACTATGAAAAAATCGGAATTCTCTTTTATCGGCGATATAGCCACGATGTTTGGCACTATACCTCACCACGGTTTTGAGCCTATTGGCGACGACTGCACCGTACTGGATATGGGCGACGATGCCCTTGTGATGACTACTGATATGCTTATCGAGGATGTACACTTCCTGCGCTCAGCATCATCGGCTGAGGAGGTGGGGCGCAAGAGCCTTATGGTCAATCTCTCGGACGTAGCAGCAATGGGTGCTAAGCCCATGGCCACGCTCCTAAGCATAGCACTTCCCGAAACGGCACAAGGCGAGTGGAGCGAGGCATTCATGCGCGGCTACTACGAGGCAAGCAGCGAGGCGGGCGTAGCACTCGTGGGTGGCGACACTACGGCATCACGTGATAGGATTTCGATAAATGTTGTGGCGATAGGTCGTGTCCCGAAACAGAACATCAAGCGTCGTTCAGCGGCTGAGGTAGGAGACATTATCGCCGTCACGGGCAAGCTCGGAGCATCATCCAAGGGTTTGGTAGACATTATGTTTGGCGATCTCAACACCGTATCAGCACGCCACCATCGCGTAGCTCAGGCACGCCTTGCGGAGGGTGCATGGCTTGGCACACGCCCCGAGGTACACGCCATGATGGATATCTCGGACGGCATAGCGTCAGACATAAAGCATATCATGGAGCTATCACAGGTGGGTGCCGACATAGAACTTAGCGCCGTGCCAACGGACTATGACATACGTTTCGCAACAACGGGTGGCGAGGATTACGAGCTACTACTAACCGTTGCAGCCGAGAGCTTCGATAACATCGCTGCGGCACTATACGAGGCTACGGGCACAACACTCACAGCCATAGGTCGCACGACGGCATCAGGCGAGCTACGCTGGTTGCAAGATGGCACACCAACAGAGCTTGACCTAAAGGGTTTTACACATTTTTAGGAGAAGAGTGGGTTACTTCGCCATGTAACCACGAAGGAGCTGGATAAGCTCATGGAGGGCTTGTAGTCGGCAAATTAAGGCTCCAGCAGCATAGATAACGATGCCTACGGTAATCTCCACAAGAAGTCTCAATCCGAGCGATAGTGAGGCGATATATGGCTCAAAGAGATACAAGCACACAAACATAACTGCAGCTAAAAGTAGCTGCGGGAGGATAGAAGCAAGCAGCCTAAAACTACTCAACGATAGGTAGCAGAGGGCTGCTGCTGTATTGATAACGAAGTCCACAAAGGCCATGGCCGTCATACCCCATGCCACAGACTCCACACCGCGGGGGATGGTATAGCATAGCACAGCAGTCATTATAATACGCTTGATAACCTCCAAACGCACGATGACCTTGCCGTCACTCCTACTCTTGAGCACATTATATGACACCACCGAGAGTGGGTAGAAAAGACCCGAGAGCGACAAGATCTCGAAGTAGGGGACAGTAGGCATCCACTTCTCGCCCAAGAGCAACATAAACATATCCGGAGCAATAGCCACAAAGCCAAGCATCACGGGGAAGATCACAAACGACAATAGCTGCACGATGCGTAGGTAACCATCAGCAAACTGTTGGTCATCCGTCGCGAGCTTTGCTAAGGCGGGATAGGTCACACCCTGGACAGCCTGAACGGTGGAGGTGACGGGCAGATCCTTGAGTTTCTGAGCCTGAGAGTAGTAGCCAAGAGCCGTGGTCGAGTGCATCTTGCCGATGAAGAGTTGCGCCACATTATTATATATAGAGGCGATAAGGTCGGTAGCGAGCAGGCGAAGGCTAAATGGTGCCATGGCGCGTAGTGCAGCAAAGCTAAAGCGGGCCTCTGTACGCCACCTTCGTATCCACCAGAAGGCCGCGGCCTTGATGCCCATCATCAGCAGTCGTTGGGCAACCAAACTCCAGATGCCGCACCCCGCAAGTGCCATAACGACTGCCACAACACCACTAATGAGCGAGGCAGCAAAGACAATCTTCGAGAGTAGCGCAAAGCGAAACTCGCGCGTAAACATCACTGTCTGCACCACACAAAGCGAGTTGATTGGAAGTACAAGGAAGAGTACTGGGGCAATATCGCGAATAACGGGCGTAGAGTATAACTCCGCAAGCGGATATGCCGCAGCGACAAAGAGCCCATAGAGTACCACAGAGACCACAACATTGAAACTGAGCACCGAGCGGTAATCCTCCTCCGTAGGGTCGACCTTGCGAATAAGCGTCTGCGAAAAGCCGCTATCGACAATAGCCAAGGCTACGGAGGTGAAGAAGGTCATGATGGCCATAACGCCAAAGTCCGAGGGGGCAAGCTGACGCGCAACGACGATGCTCACCACCATCTGCACGACCATCGATAGGAGCTTTTCGGAAAAGCTCCACACAACACCACTTGCAACCTTACGCTCCAACTTCTGCATATAACGGCGAATCGAGTAATTAGCTATTACTAATTATTTAATAAGGTGTTCCAGAGCCAAGCGGTACGACTCCATGCCAAAGCCCATAATCGTACCCACAGCTACGGGGGCAATCATCGACACGTGGCGGAACTCCTCGCGCGCGAGTATCGACGAGATATGCACCTCGACAACTGGCGTAGAGATGGCTGCCACAGCATCGCGCAACACCACAGATGTATGCGTATAACCTCCTGCATTGAGTATTATGCCATCGTAGAGGCCATCGGCACGCTGAATGGCATCGACAAGTTCCCCTTCGATATTCGACTGACAGTAGTCGATGATTATGCCCGAATAACGTGCGCGAAGAGCTCCGAGGTAATCCTCGAAGCTCTCACGTCCGTATATCTCAGGCTGGCGACTCCCCAACAGATTGAGGTTCGCCCCGTTGATAATCAAAATTTTCATCCTATACGTTTATAGGTTACACGGCCATAAAGTTATATGCTTAGACAATTTTGAATCTGCACGCAGTCAGACAAAGCGGAATTTACAAAGCGTAAATAATAAGCATTTAGCTGACAAGGCAGGTGCCAAAAGAGTCCAACAGATAGCTTCATTAGTACTCCTTAGCTACAGTCTCGCCCTTCAACACGCGCAATGCATTCTCGGCCAACGACTCAAGCTCGTTCTCACCAGGATAGATCTTGATGGGTGCAAGGAACTTACAGTAGTCGACGATGATGTCATTAACGCAGTCGTTCCATGCGATACCGCCCGTGAGAAGGATAGCGTCAACCTGACCCTTCAACACAACAGCCATCTCACCAATCCACTTAGAGATTGTGTACGACATGGTGTCGAGCATGAAGCGAGCCTCCTTATCGCCAGCAGCCGCACGCACCTCGTTCAACTCCTGAACGTTGTTGCAGTTAACATGGTCAACAAGACCACCCTTACCTGCCAACATCTTCTTAATCTCTGTCTTGTCGTACTTACCCGAGAAGCAGAGGTCTACGAGGTCACCTGCGGGCAATGTACCAGCACGCTCGGGAGCGATAGGACCATCACCATCAAGGGCATTGTTCGTGTCGATAACACGACCCTTGCAGTGTGCAGATACCGAGATACCACCGCCCATGTGTACCACAACGAGATTCAACTCCTCATAGGGACGGCCTACCTCCGTAGCATAGCGACGGGCGATAGCCTTCTGATTCAGGGCGTGGAAAATAGAGCGACGAGGCAACTCCTTGATACCGCTCACGCGAGCCATATCCTGAAGTTCATCGACAACAACGGGATCAGCGATGTATGCCTCAACACCTGCTGCGTCGGCAATGCGACGCGCGATGAGAGCACCAAGATTGCTGGCGTGCTGACGCTTGGGAGCCGAGAGGTCGGCAATCATTGTCTCACCAACGCGATAGACACCACCCTCGATGGGACGCATAAGACCACCACGGCCGATGACAGCATCGAGCGACTTAAGCTCGATACCATCAGCCTTCAACGCGTCGAGAATAATTTCCAAACGCCACTCCAACTGATCGGCAACCGTAGCAAAGCGTGCAATCTCCTCTGCCGAGTGGCTCAACTTCAAGGTCTTCACCTGTTCCATGTCGTGGAACAATGCGACCTTCGTACTTGTAGAGCCAGGGTTGATTGTAAGAATGTTATATGCCATTACTTATTTGTTTTTCAGTTTTTGTTTGGAGCAATTATTTTGCTGACAAGCAAGCGAGTGCGATAGAGTAAAGCTTTGTCTTAGTGGTATCGCCACGTGATGTCAACACGCAAGGAGCCATAGGACCAGCGACCATAGCTGCCAACTCAGCACCGCCGAACTTAGAGCAAGCCTTGAAGAATACGTTACCAGACTCGAGGTTGGGGAACAACAAGCAGTCTGCATCACCAGCAACAGGACCCTGCTGTGGCTCATTTTCAGTAGTTACAGTTACAGTAGCGGCGTCAGAGACGGTGTTTAGAGACTCGTCAGCAGGCAGCGCTACGACGGTGAAAGTGTACTCAGTAGCGTAGTCACCGGTGAACTGGTAAGATGTACCCTCCACAACAACGATGTCAGTACCGCAAGTTACATTGTACTTATCAGCACCAGAGACCGCCTCCCAAGAGAGAGTAACGACGTTCTGAGCGACCTCACTCTTCACTACAGGGGTAGCGAGAGGAGTAGCAGTAGGGTTCTCAGGCTCGGTAGTAGGGTCATCATCATCGTCCCAGTCGATTTTGCCGTCAAATACGCCATCAACCCACTCATCCACGATAACGTCGAACTCGATAGGCTTAAGCGCCTCCTCAGCGATGTTTTCGGGGGTGATAGATGCAGTCAGGTTGTACTGCTTACCGATTTCGAAAGTCTGACCCTCGAGCTTCACAACCTTGTGGCTTGAAAGACCCAGCTGATCACCGTAGTAGAGCTCTACGTCGAACTCGATGTTGTAACGGCGAGTGTTGTCAGCAGAGATAGTAAGACGCTCAGCGTCACACTCAGCAGACTCAGTGATCTTAATAAGCTCACCGCCATTTGCGTGACCGAACTCAAGGCGAGTAGTCTTATCTGCAGTTGCCTTCCAAGCGCGCTGCTCAACGTTAAGAGCGATAACTCCCTCACCTGGAGCATCTGTGATAGTGATATTCTTCACCTTGATGCTGGTATTAGCATTTGTAAATGCATTTGTGAAGGTAAACTTGAGCTTTGAGAGCAGGTGTGCAAACTGAAGAGTTACCTTCTCTGGCTGAGGGGCGATGGTTTCAGGAGTGTTAACCAGCTTTGATGCGTAGAGAAGGTCGCAAGTACCATTTGCATTAGTGAAAGTAATCTCACCGATACCTTTAGTATTAATCTGCTCAACATTGATAGAGATATTTGGATCCTCTACCGGAGATACTGCATAGAAATAGTAGGCGTGAAGAGGCAACCAATACTGGAGGTTCTGGTAAGTCCACTCACCAGACTCAGTCTTAGTTACGCGCTCGCCTGCAAATACAGTACCAGAAGCGACATCCATAAAGCCCCAAACGTCAAATGCGTTGATGGTAGCAGTTGTAGTACTTGGGTCAACAGCCTCGCGAGTCTTTACCTCAACGAATGTATCACCAAAAGCAATGCGCTCAGATGCAACATCCAAAGACTCAACTTTGTTACATGATGCAAAAGCAGCAAATGCAAGAGCAAAAACGAAAAGTTTTTTCATAGAAATTTCTGAAAACATGGAAACTTTTTGGCTTTTTTTCTGGTGATAAGTGAAGGGAGTTTTTTCTTCGGGAC
>CALBKP010000078.1 GCA_937895825.1 uncultured Alistipes sp.
GGTTGGGGAAGAGCAAGCAGTCAGCATCACCAGCAACGGGACCCTGCAACTTCTTAATCTTAACAGACTCCTCGTCGATAGCTACGTCCAAAGCCAAAGGTCCCTGGAACAATCCATTACCGAGCTCGCCAGCAGCACCGAGCTCGCCAAGCTCCTTAGCCTCAACCGAGCTTACAACCTTGGGAAGGAGCTGCTCTGAGGGTGCGATGAACGCCATCTTAGGGCACTCGATACCGAGGTTATTAGCAGTCTCAAGGAGGTACTTAGCAATCTGCTTCTTCTGATCGAGTGTGGGGCAAGGAAGAACAGCCACGTCGCTAACAACGAGCAACTTGTGGTACTTAGGAATCTCAAGAACGGTAACGTGGCTGAGGGTTGTACCTGCGGGCAACAAACCCCACTCCTTGTTCAAGATACCACGCATATACTTATCCGTGGGAACAACACCCTTCATCAACACGTCGTACTCGCCGTTGTGTACAGCCTTAACAGCGATCTCAACAGCCTTAACATCCTCCTTCTCCTCGATGATGGTGTACTGGCTCATATCTACGCCCTCAGCCTCGCAAGACTTCTTAATCTCCTCAGGATCACCAACGAGGGTCACCTCTGCAAGGCCTGCCTTGATAGCCATATCGGTAGCACCAATAGAGTGCGTATCCTGGCCATAAGCCACAATCATCTTCTTCTTGCCACGAGCCACGGCCGCAGCAACGATCTCATCCAAATGCTTAATCATAATAGTTTTAGGTTTTATTTTCGGTTTTTACTTAAATTACTTCGTCAATCTAAATGTGTCCTTAGCAATAACAAGCTCCTCATCAGTGCAAATTACAGCAGCCTTAACCTTAGAGCCCTCGGCAGTAATCTCGTAGTCTGTACCACGCTTACCACGGTTACGCACAGCATCGAACTCGATACCCATGAACTCCATGTTGCTCAATACATACTCGCGCAACTCGGGAGAGTTCTCGCCTACACCACCAGTGAATACCACGAGGTCAATACCGCCCATCTCGGCAGCATACTCACCCACGAACTTCTTAACGCGGTTGCAGTACATGTCGCGAGCCATGATAGCACGCTCGTTACCCTCGTCGTAAGCGGCATCGATATCGCGCATATCGCTTGAAATGCCAGTAAGACCCTGAACACCCGACTGCTTGTTAAGCATGTTGTCAAGTTCCTTATACGACATACCCTCCTTCTCAGCAACGTATGTTGCGGCACTTACGTCCATAGAGCCAGCACGTGTACCCATCACAAGGCCATCAAGCGGAGTGAAGCCCATAGATGTATCGAACGACTTACCATTCTTCACCGCCGTTACCGAAGCACCATTACCGATGTGGCAAGTTACAATCTTCGAGTTCTCGAAGTCGAGGCCGAACATCTCAGCACCAACGCGAGCAACGAACTTGTGGCTTGTGCCGTGGAAACCATACTTTCTTACGCGATACTTCTCATAGTACTCGTAAGGGATGGCGTACATGTAGTTGATAGCAGGAATGGTGTGGTGGAACGATGTATCGAACACAGCCACCTGCTTGATACCAGGCAATACCTTCTCCATCGAGAGGATACCCTCAAGGTTTGCGGGATTGTGAAGGGGTGCAATCGAGTACAACGACTCAATCTTGGCCTTAACATCATCATCAACAAGACAACTATCATGGAAGAACTCGCCACCATGAGCTACACGGTGACCTGCAGCCTTAAGCTCATCGAGTGAAGCGATAACACCATGCTCGGGGTGTGTCAAAGCGTCGAGCACCAAGCGAATACCCGTTGTATGATCTGGAATTGGGCAATGAAGCTCAAACTTATCCTTACCCTGAGGTTTGTGTGTTAAATCACCCTCAGCAAGACCGATACGCTCCACAAGACCCTTGGCCAAGAGCGTGTGCGATGACTCCAAAACATCAAGTACCTGATACTTGATAGACGAGCTACCGCAGTTAAGAACCAAAATTACCATTGCAATTGCTATTTTTTATTTAAGTTAATAATTATTTTCCTATCAGACACTGGGAGGCATACACTACCCCTCAAAAACTCAACAAAGATAGAAAATTTACCGTGATTTTCCAACTATTTCATTATTTTTTTTTCAAGCCCATCTTTCACCCATTTTTTTGCTATATTTTTATTGCTATTTACATCATACAACTATCCAATTTACGATTTCTGATTTACGCAATTTTTATACTATTTCACACATGGCAAAATATCATCCGAAAAGCAAAGTTGCGAAATAAAGAAGCTTATATTTTTTTCTTTGAAAAAGAATTTGTATATTTGCACGGATTGTGCGCCAACGCAGGCGCAAAAATATCAACTAAAACTATTTAATGATGGCTACTGAAAAAATCAACCTTACGGCTCCCGAGGAGCCTGTCGGCGCTATTGCCGAAGATACGCAGACGACTACCGACACTCAGAGTGTGACCCCCATGGCTGACGAGGCTACGGATGCCACCCCCACTATGAGCGAAACATTTGCCGACGAGGAGGCGGCACTTGCTGCCGACGAAGCGGGTCTGGAGATTGGCGACGAAACTGACGAAGAAGAGAGTGCTCCTGCCGCAGGTGATGACCTCGCAGGGCTGAATGAGAAGGAACTCGTCGCACTATTTGCAGCAAAGATTGAGTCGGAACCGGTACAGACACTACGTCCAGTTGTCGAGGCCATCAAGATAGCATTTTACAAGCAGCACCGCGCGAAGGTAGAGGCCGAGAAGCGCGCCTTTATCGAAGCTGGAGGTAGTGAGGAGACCTTCACCCCCACACCCGACGAGGAGGAGCAGCGCTTCAAGGAGCTCTTCGCCGTGTATCGCAACGAGCGTGACAAGCATATTGCCGAACTCGAGGCAAATAAGGAGGAAAACCTCAAGACAAAGCTACGTATCATCGACGAGCTCAAGGAGCTTATCAACTCTGATGAGACGATGAACTCCACGTTTGCTCGTTTCCGCGAGCTCCAGCACGAATGGAAGGAGACGGGTCTCGTCCCCCAGCAGAACGTCAAGGACTTGTGGGAGACATACAACCTCCACGTCGAGAACTTCTACAATTTCATCAAGATAAACAAGGAGCTACGCGACCTCGACCTTAAGAAGAACTACGAGGTGAAGCTGAGTCTTTGTGAGCAGGCCGAGGAGCTTGCCTTGGAGACACAGGTTGTAGAGGCCTTCCGTAAGCTTCAGAAGCTCCACGATGAGTGGCGCGAGACTGGCCCCGTGGCTATCGAGTTCAAGGAGTCGTTGTGGGAGCGTTTCAAGGAGGCATCAAGCCGCATCAACAAGCGTCATCAAGAGCACTTCGAAGGTCTCAAGGCTGAGCAGATGAAGAACCTCGCTCTCAAACAGGAACTCTGCGAGAAGACCGAGGCACTCCTTGCCCGTCCTATGCTTTCGCGCAAGGATTGGAACAAGGCCAGCGAGGAGCTTCTCGAGATACAGAAGGTATGGAAGACCATCGGCTTTGCACCCAAGAAGGATAACAACCGCATCTACGAGCGTTTCCGTAACGCTTGTGACAAGTTCTTCGACCTCAAGCGCGATTTCTACGCCGGCGTAAAGAATGAGATGGAACACAACCTCGCCGTAAAGAACGAGCTCTGCGAGCAGGCCGAGGCCTTGGCTACAAGCGAGGACTGGAAACATGCAACCGACGAGCTCATCGCTCTCCAGACGAAGTGGAAGCAGACAGGCCCCGTGGCACGTCGCCACTCTGACACTATCTGGAAGCGTTTCCGCGCCGCATGCGACAAATTCTTTGAGCGCAAGGCCGAGCACTTCTCACACATCGACACCGAACATGAAGATAACCTCCGCAAGAAGCAGGCTCTGCTCGAGGAGATGAAGGCTGCGGACATCAAGGCTGGTGGCTTCGAGGCAATTAAGGAGTACCAGCGTCGCTGGAGCCAGATAGGTTTCGTGCCCATCAAGCAGAAAGATGCTCTTCAGAAGGAATACAAGGCTGTTGTTGATGCAATGTTTGCAACGCTGCGTTCGTCGGAGCGCGACCGCTCGATGAACCGCTTCAAGGAGCGCGTATCGAACATGAAGAGCGGCAGCCAGCTGCGCTCGGAGCGCGAGCGTCTCTACAACAAGGTGCGACAGATGGAGCAGGACATCGCCCTCTTGGAGAACAACATCGGTTTCTTCTCTAAGTCAAAGAATGCCGAGGCACTTATCGCTGACGTACGCGAGAAGATCGAGCGCACAAAGCGCGACATGGCCGAGCTTATCGAGAAGGTGAAGCTTATCGATGCCGAGGAGAGCAAGGCTAAGCAGGCTTAACGCTCTCGGCCATCGACAGATTAACTGATAATGAGAATAAAACAGATATAGCTATGAAACTATCTAAACCAAAGTACATCTTCGTTACGGGAGGTGTTGCCTCATCACTTGGCAAGGGTATCATCTCGGCATCTATTGCACGTCTACTTCAGGCACGTGGTTATGCTGTGACAATCCAGAAGCTCGACCCATATATCAACGTCGACCCTGGCACACTCAACCCCTACGAGCATGGCGAGTGCTATGTTACAGAGGATGGCACGGAAACCGACCTCGACCTCGGCCACTACGAGCGTTTCACCTCGATACAGACGACAAAGAACAACAACGTCACCACGGGTAAGATCTACCAGTGTGTTATCGAGAAGGAGCGTAGCGGCGAGTTCCTCGGTAAGACTGTGCAGGTAATTCCTCATATCACCGACGAGATCAAGCGCCGTGTGCAGTTGCTCGGAGCAACAAAGAAGTACGACGTTATCATCACCGAGATTGGTGGTACTGTGGGCGATATCGAGTCGTTGCCCTTCATCGAGTCAGTACGTCAGCTTCGCTATCAGCTCGGCTACCAGAATACCGTTCTTGTTCACCTCACGCTGATCCCCTACATGGCGGCATCAGGCGAGCTTAAGACTAAGCCTACGCAGCACTCCGTTAAAGAGCTCTTGTCGTATGGTCTTCAGCCCGACATCCTCGTACTCCGCTCGGAGCACGACCTAAGCCCGGATATTCGTCGCAAGGTGGCATTGTTCTGTAACGTCACGCCCGAGGCTGTTGTTCAGTCTATCGACGTACCCACTATCTACGAGGTACCATTGCGTATGCATGAGCAGAACCTCGACGGCGTATTGCTCGAGAAGCTCGGCTTGGAGTCGGAGCAGGAGCCCGATATGACCGAGTGGAGAGCATTCGTTGAGCGCATCAAGAACCCCAAGAGCACGGTAGACATCGCCCTTGTTGGTAAGTACACCGAGCTTCCCGATGCCTATAAGTCTATCAGCGAGTCGTTTATCCACGCTGGCGCAGTTAATGAGGTAAAGGTCAAATTGCACTATGTAAATTCGGAGCGTCTTACGATCGACAACGTCAAGGAGCACCTTGGCAAGATGTCGGCAGTGATGGTTGCCCCAGGCTTTGGTAATCGCGGCATTGAGGGTAAGCTCGTTGCTGTGCGCTACGCTCGTGAGAATAATGTTCCGTTCTTCGGTATCTGCCTCGGTATGCAGTGCGCCGTTATCGAGTTTGCACGCAACGTCATCGGCTGGAACGATGCCAACTCAAGCGAGATGGCCCAGACGAAGCATGCCGTTATCGACCTTATGGAGGAGCAGAAGAACGTTACGGCGAAGGGTGGCACTATGCGTCTCGGTGGCTATCCATGCCACTTGGCCGAAGGGTCACACGTTGCCGAGGCTTACGGTTCGAACAATGTCGTTGAGCGTCATCGCCACCGCTACGAGTTCAACAGCGCATTTCTTGCAGACTTCGAGGCTGCGGGCATGAAGGCCGTGGGTCTCAACCCCGACACCAACCTTGTTGAGGTTGTCGAGATTCCGTCGCACCGTTGGTTCGTGGGAACGCAGTATCACCCCGAGTACCACTCTACGGCGGCAAATCCTCACCCATTGTTCGTAAGATTTGTTCAGGAGGCCCTCAAGTATCGTGACGAGATAGCTGAGAAGTAATAATTCGTCCAACACAGCGTTAGGACGACTGATGTTAAGTAAAAACTAAAAATTGGGAATGGATAAAAATACTATTATTGGTATTGTACTGATGATTGCTGTCTTCGTCGGTTTCTCGTTCTACCAGAGCCACGAGATGGAGGAACAGCAGAAGATTGCGCAGGAGAGAGCTAAGAAGGAGCAGGCGGAGAAGGTACAGCGTGCCGCCGAGCTTGAGGCCGAGCGCATGCTCGAGGAGGCGATGACCGACGAGGAGCGCTACGTGCGTGACTCATTGGCCGAGGCTGAGAAGCTAAACGCCGAGCTCTACCGCCACGGTGCTACGCTCTACGCACGACGTGAGGGTGTATCGAAGCTCGACACGCTGAAAAACGACTTTATGACCGTTGTGTTTGATAGCCGCGGTGGAAAAATTGTAGACGTTACGCTCGAGAACTACACCCGTTATTCGGATGGTGAGCGCACGGAGAAGGTGCAGATGATGACCCCTGGTTCAGCAAAGTTTGGACTTGATCTTCAGCGCCATAGCGAGAGTGAGACGTTGAACACCAACGACTACCTCTTCAATTCGGAAGTTAAGGATGCAGGCGATCACTACACCGTGACAATGACACTGCCCATCGACCGTGATGCCTACGTCGAGTACGTATATACGCTCTACAAGACAGGCAATCCGAGCCGTGATTACCTCATTGACTTCACCATCAATCAGCACAACATAGATCCTATGTTGCGCCGCTCGGACGAGATAGTCCTCCAGTGGCAGAATAGAGGCAATCAGAACGAGCGTAGCTTCGAGAACGAGGCTATGGCAACGACTATCGCCTACTACTCAGACGAGGACGAAGAGATGGACGAGATTGATGCAGACGGTGAGCGAGAGAGTCAGAAGGGCCTTAACTGGATCGCTTTCAAGCAGCAGTACTTCTCTACGGCACTTATCGCCGAGGATGTTATCCACGCAGGTATGAGTTTCAAGCGCGCGAAGGATGCATCGCAGGGCTTCATCAAAGAGTTTAACTCACGCGTGGTTATCCCTCACACGGCGGGCGAGGAGCAGTATAACCTTGCCCTCTACTATGGCCCTAACGACTTCAAGATCATGAAGAATGTAGAGTTCAAGGGCGAGGCCTCACACCTCGAGGATCTTATTCCTATGGGTGGCTGGCTTATTGGTTGGATCAACCGCATCGTGACAATACCCATCTTCCACTGGCTGAGCGACCACGGCCTTGGCTTTGGTCTTATCATCCTGATCCTTACGGTGTTGGTTAAGCTCGTAATCCTGCCGCTCACCTATAAGAGCTATATGTCTACGGCCAAGATGCGCGCTATACGTCCCGAGATGGAGGCTATCAACCAGAAGTACCCCAACCCCGACGATGCGATGAAGAAGCAACAGGCGACGATGGAGCTCTACCAGAAGGTGGGCGTGAGCCCTATGGGCGGCTGTCTGCCATTGCTTATACAGATGCCTATCCTTTGGGCTATGTTCCGTTTCTTCCCTGCAAGTATCGAGCTTCGTGGCGAGAAGTTCTTGTGGGCTAACGACCTGTCATCGTACGATAGCGTCCTTGAGTTGCCGTTCAACATTCCGTTCTACGGCGACCACGTGAGTCTCTTTGCACTGCTTATGACCCTCTCTATCTTCGGCTACTCGTTCTTCACCTACAAGCAGCAGGCAGCCACAACCGCCGGCCAGCCAGGTGCAGGTATGATGAAGTTCATGATGGTCTACTTCATGCCTATCATGATGTTGTGCGTGATGAATAGCTTCTCGTCGGGCTTGTGCTACTACTACTTCTTGTCGCAGCTTATGACGATGATCATCATGTTTGCCATCCGCCGCAGCGTCGACGACGAGAAGGTGCGTGCTAAGCTCCTCTCGCATAAGCCTAAGAAGAAGTCTAAGTTCCAGGAGCGCTACGAGGAGGCACTACGCCAGCAGCAGGAGACGCTCAACCGTGAGCAGCGCCGCCAGCGCCACTAATAGACATTTTTGGACTACAACGACAAGGATCCCGAGGCATCAAGCTTCGGGATTCTTATTGTATCTATGCACCGCTCAATACATTAACTAATATCGCGCGCGCGACCACATTCAAAAAATTTTATTGTAATTATTTGGTAGTTCGTGTGATTTTACTTACATTTGTGAAAGATTAACAACACATTACCCAACCTACGAAGGATCAGCGGTATAGCCCAACTGCAGGGGTTTAACCGATGGTTATTCGTAAATGGTTGTGTATTATCGTCTTACACGATTAGTGTTGTTAATTAGCGCACACTCCTTTAGTGGAGATGTAACTATCTGCATGATAGTTGCATGCGTTGTATGATTTTGTGACGGAAGCAAAACACATAACAAACATTAATTAACAAATCTATGAAAGCAAAATTTTTCGCACTCGTGGCGTTGGTGCTTGGTTTAGCATCATGCCAGAATGACCCCGAGGGTCTTAATGTATCTATGGGAGGCGAGGTCCTTACGACCGTGAATGTCGGCATCCCAGAATCTGAAACCCGTGCTGGTGGTGTGAATAGTGCTCAGGGCGCTATCACAAACATTGACCTGGCGAACACAGACTACACTCTGCGTTACATCTTCCAGGTGTTCGACGAGAACGGCACTGCTTCAAAGGACAAACAGGTAAAGTTTAGCGACGACACAGACGTAGCTTTCGAGGTACGCCTTGTGCCCGAGCGTAAGTACACCTTCGTAGTTTGGGCAGATATCGTTGAGGAGAGCAAGGCCGACGATACCCAGCCATTCAACTATGCTGACTACCACTACAACACAGCTAACTTCCCCATGGTCGCTATCAAAGAGGACACATGGGTAGCTATGGACGAGACACGTGATGCATTTACCGGAAAGGCTACGGAGACATCGTTCACCAGCGCAAGCGACATCACAGTAACTCTTACACGTCCCTTCGCTAAACTTCGCGTTGTAACTACCGACTTGGCTTCATTGGGTCAGTTTAACATCGTTCCTCACAATGCCGTAGTTACCTACAAGACCGATATGCGCACAAGCTTCAACGCATTCGAGGGCTCGGCAGATGGTGCATCGCTTAGCAACAAGACTCACACCTACGAGATCGCATCATACGGCGAGACTGGCAACGAGCGCACGATCTTTGCAGACTACTTCTTCGCAGACAACGACGTTGTAAAGTTCGAGATGCGTGTAAACGAGGAGGGTGGCAGAAAGATTGCCGAGCGTTTCTTCAACACCGACATCAACGTTAAGCGCAACTACCTCACTACATTGAAGGGTGCTATCCTTACCGATGGTGGCGACGTTAACGTAGAGCTTAAGCCCGGCTTGGGTGGCTCAGAAAACCCCGATATTGACTACACCGTTATCACATCAGGCTCACATATCCAGGACGCTATCAACAATGGCGGTAGCTACATGCTCGGCAGCGACATATATGTATCTACTCCCGATCCCTCAACTTTGGCTGCAACTCGTTCTGCTGTTGAGAGTGGTGCTATTATCAACCTCAATGGCTATGAGATTAAGTTCAAGGAGGGTGCGTCTATCGTAATTCCCGCAGGCAAGAGCCTCGTTATCACCGACCTTGAAGATAACAGCGGCACTATCGTACTTGAGGGTAACGATGGTGGTTTCGTAAACAAGGGCTATCTTAAGATCGAGGGCGGCAGCCTCAAGAAGGGCTCTGTTGAGAACCAGGGCGGTAAGATCGAACTGGAGGGTGGTAACCACCAAGAGGGTGCCGTTGAGAACAAGTCTGGCGAGGTAATCATCACAGGTGATAACATTGAGGAGAATGTTGTTGAGGGTAACGTAACCAACTATTATGCTGAGCTCGTTAAGGCATTTGCTGAAGGTGGCGAGTACACTTTGGGTGCAAGCGTGGAGCTTGAGCAGCCACTCGCACTTGCACAAGGCAAGGAGTTGAAACTCACAATCGCTGAGGGCGCAGTATTGAGCATCGTAGACAATACAGATAAGAACTTCGAGCTTATCAAGAATCAGGGCACCCTTACTATCGAGGGTGCTGGTAAGATGACCGTTGAGGCTACTATCAATAGCGGCTGGAATCGCTACTCGGCAGTTATCGCCAACACCGTTGGTGGTACACTTACCGTTAAGGGTGTAACTCTTGAGCACCTCGGTGGTACTGATATGGCTTACGGTATCGACAACCTCACAAATGGTAAGGGCACAGTAGCCGTAACTACCATTGACGGTGCAACAGTTAAGTCTACTTACCGTGCTGTACGTCAGTTCCTCAATGGTGTTGAGGCTACTAACGAGCTTTACGTAAAGGCTGGCTCTACTCTTCATGGCGACAACAACGCTATCTTCTTCCACGATCCCAGCAATAAGGCTAACACTGGTAAGCTCGTTGTTGAGGAGGGTGCTGAACTCTACGGCAATGTATATCTCTTCGTAACTGAGGGCTCAACAGAGTGGCCCGTAAGCGTATCTGTTGCAGACTCTGCAATCAAGGAGGGTGAGGTTACTTACAAGAATGTTCCTGAGGGCTACAAGGTTGTTGAGGAGAATGGTGTTTGGGTGGTTTCACACTTCGCTTTGGTTTCTAACGCAGACGAGTTGGTAGAGGCTCTTGAGGCTAAGAAGGATGTTGTCTTCACTCAGGACATCAAGATTGATCCAGCCAACATGAGCAACGCTTATGGTACTACTGGTATCAACGTTAAGTATGGTCAGACTATTGATGGCAACGGTTTCACTCTTGATATTCAGGGTGCTGGTGGCACTTGGGATTCAGGTATCAACACCACTGGTGGTCTTATTAAGGACCTCACCGTTACTGGCTCATTCCGTGGTATCTTCATCAACCACACAAGCGACTACTCAGAGACAGTTGTTCTTGAGAATGTAACTACCGACGGTACTACATACACTATCTCTTGCGATCAAGGCTTGAATCAGGGTCTTAAGGCATACAACTGTACTTTCAAGGGCTGGACTTCATTCGCTGCAACCGTGGGCTCAGCATACTTTGAGAATTGCTACTTCGGCGAGGGTTCAGGCTACGCATTCTGCCGTCCTTACGCTCCAACTGTGTTCGTAGGCTGTGAGTTTGAGGCTGGCTTCGGCTTAAACCCAGTAGCTAAGGTTTCATTCGAGAACTGCAAACTTGCAGACGAGGCATTGACAATTGCTAATATTGCAACATTGTCTGACAACCTTGCAAATGTAAAGGTAAACGGTCTTCAGATGGTTGCTGATGGCGTTGCAATGAATGCCGAGGGTGAGTATCTTATCTCTAATGCTGCTGGTTTGACTTGGTTCAGCGATCAGATGAACAATAAGAAGAACACATTTACAGGCAAGACAATTAAGGTTGTAAACGATATCGACATGGCTGGTGTAACCTACTATGGTGGTAGCATTGCAAGCTATCCATCATACAGCTTCAAGGGCACGTTCGATGGTGGCGAGAAGGTGATTTCTAACCTCACTATTACCGTAGAGAACGATATTCATGGTGCAGCAGCCTTGATTCCTACTCTTGCAGGAGATGGCACAACAATCAAGAATGTAACATTGAAGAATGTCAATATTTCGAGCTCTCACTATGCAGCAGGTATCTGGGGTTACACAACAAGTGAGAACTGCTGGATTAGCGTAACAAACTGCCACGTTGAGGGTGGAACTATCACAGGTAATATCTACAATGGCGACAACGCTGATAAGGTTGGTGGCATCGGTGGTATCTTCTATACAGGTACGGTTAGCGGCTGTTCAGTAAAGGGCGTTACTATTTCTGGTTACCGTGATACTGCTGGTATTGTTGGTTGGGCTGCAAATACAAATGCAACAATCAAGAACAACACAATTGAGAATGTTACTATCAATGTAAACAATGCAACAAACTACAAGAAGTACACAAAGCGTGCGGAGTACGATGTGAATAGCTATGTAGGTGAGGGTGTTGGCACAGCAAAGATAGAGGGCAATACCGGTGAGGCTACAATCAATTGGGGTAGCATTGCCGAATAACGAGCTCGCTCAAATTACAATAACCAAGATGCGCTCGGCCTTAGGGTCGGGCGCATTATATTTACCATATATTATATTAATCGCAATACGCTTGATTGACAAACATAACGAGCTTTAAAAACTATATTTACTCCACGGAAATAACCACAAAGGGTATAAAAGTAATAGGCTCGAAGAAAAAAGAGCAATAAGTTTGTATAATTGGAGTAAAAATTATTATCTTTGCTCAATTGAAAACCCAACTTTTAGCGTATGGCAATTAAAAATAACGTTATGATCGTGCGCCAGAGACTCCTCACAAAGCTCGTGAGCCTCTGGAATGAGGGCCAGCTCGTGGAGAAAATCGACAGAGTGCCCATCGAGTTCAGTCCCCGTAACTCTCAGGTGCGTGGCCGTTGCTGCATCCACAAGGAGCGCGCCGTATGGAAGTACAAGTCACTACCCCTCTTGGGCTGGGATATGACCGACGAGAAGGATGAGCTTATGCCCCTCTCGGACTATGCAAAGATGACGCTCGATCGTACCAAGATCAAGGACAACATCATGTGCGTTATCGACGAGGCTTGCTCGTCGTGTGTGCGTACAAACTACGATATCACAAACCTATGTCGCGGTTGCGTGGCACGTGCCTGCGAACACGCCTGCCCCAAAGGCGCCATAGAGTTCGATCCCGATACGTCGCAGGGCAAGATTAACCACAAGATATGTATCAGCTGCGGTAAATGCTTCGCTGCCTGCCCCTATCACGCCATCGTTTACATCCCCGTACCTTGCGAGGAGGCCTGCCCCGTTGGCGCAATCTCGAAGGACGAGTATGGCGTGGAGCACATTGACGAGTCGAAGTGTATCTACTGCGGTAAGTGTATGAACGCCTGCCCCTTCGGTGCTATCTTCGAGATCTCGCAGGTATTCGATATCCTCAAGGCTATACGTAATGGCGAGGAGGTGGTAGCGATGGTTGCACCTTCGATCCTCTCGCAGTACAACGTGCCTACGGAACAGGTATATGGCGCAATCAAGGCCATCGGTTTCAAGGACGTTATCGAGGTGGCACGTGGTGCCGAGATCACAACAGAGAAGGAGACACACGAGTTTGCTGAGAAGATGGAGGAGGGTCAGCCCTTCATGACAACATCGTGCTGTCCCTCATATATGGAGATGGCTGCAAAGCATGCTCCCGAGTTGAAGAAGTATATCTCGTCGACATACTCGCCTATGATCTACACCGCAGAGCTCGCACGCGAGAAGTATCCCAACGCGAAGCTCGTATTCGTAGGTCCTTGTATCGCTAAGCGCAAGGAGGTACGCCGCGAGGGCCTGGAGGGTAAGGTTGACTTCGTGCTCACATACGAGGAGGTACACGCCATCCTTGGCGGTATGAACATTGAGCTTGGCGAGGCTAATGTTCACCCCGTGGATTGCGCATCGCGTCGCTCAGCTCACGGCTTCGCCGAAAATGGCGGTGTAACGGCTGCTGTTAAGGAGCTCGTGGATGGCAAGCTTGACTTCACGACGTTGCAGATTGCAGGCCTTAACAAGAAGAACGTCGGTCTGTTGAAGGCTTACGGTAAGACAGGCAAGGCACCTGCACAGTTTATCGAGGTTATGGTCTGCGATGGCGGTTGTATCTCAGGCCCGAGTGTACACACAGCCTACGGCGACGGTAAAAAGACCTTCGACGCCGAGTTGAAAAAGAGATAATAATGAAGGAGTTAGTTGAGCAGTTGGCCACCGACCACAGGCTCGACGCAAAGAGCCTAAGTGCGCTACTCAAGGAGTGCACCACGGATGACCGCATGCTTCAACTACTTCGTGATAGAGCCGTCCGAACTGCCCGCGAGCAGTTCGGACTTGGCATATATATACGTGGCCTAATAGAGCTATCGAGCTACTGCCGCTGCGACTGCCTCTACTGCGGTCTCAGGCGCAGTAACCGTACGGCCGAGCGATATAGGCTCACGGCCGACGAGGTAATGCTCTCGTGCAAGGAGGGCTACCACCTCGGATTTCGCACCTTCGTACTTCAAGGTGGCGAGGATGGCACACACTCCGACGAGTGGCTCGAAGAGTTGCTCTGCCGCATGCGTAGCCAATATCCCGATGTAGCAATAACGCTATCCTTAGGCGAGCGTAGCGAGGCATCGTACATAAGGCTCAAGCGTGCCGGAGCAAACCGTTATCTATTACGCCACGAGGCGGCCAACAACGATTTATACGATGCGCTACACCCCGCAGGGCGCGGCTTAGAGCACCGCATAGGGTGTCTCGAAGCACTCAAGCGTGCTGGCTATCAAGTAGGTATGGGTATGATGATTGGCGTTAAGGGGCAGACCATCGACCATATTGTCGAGGACCTACAACTAATCGCTAAGATGCAACCCGAGATGGTGGGCATAGGTCCCTTCCTTCCCCACCACTCAACACCCCTCGGCAATGAGCCCGCGGGTGACCTGCGGCTGACGTTAGCTACGGTAGCCATCGTAAGACTTATGCTACCGCATGCGTTGATACCATCGACCACAGCACTGGCAACACTCTCACCAACAGGACGATTGGAGGGGATACTATCGGGCGCCAACGTTGTGATGCCCAACCTCTCACCATCGGACGTGAGGGCTAAGTATGCCATATATGAGAATAAGGCCTCGTGGGGCAAGGAAGCGGCCGAGGGCTTGGCGGCATTGGAGGCCGAGCTCGAGACCATAGGCTACCACATAGACTACTCGCGAGGAGATTTTAACAACGGTAAAACTACACAAGATGACAGAATATAACGTACGATCGGAACATGCCGCCGAGTTCATACACGACGGCGAGATACGCGCAACGCTGGAGTATGCGCGCGAGCACCGCAGCGACCGTGCCCTTATCGAGGAGATACTCAAGAAAGCTGAGGAGGGCAACGGTATCTCGCACCGCGAGGCTGCCGTGCTTATCGAGGTAGATGACAAGGAGGTTGAGGAGCGCATGTACGACATTGCGCGCAGACTCAAGCAGCGCATCTACGGCAACCGTATAGTGATGTTCGCACCGCTATACCTATCTAACTACTGCATAAATGGCTGTGTATACTGCCCATACCACGCTAAGAATCGCACTATCCCACGCCGCAAGCTCACACAGGAGGAGATACGCCGCGAGGTTATCGCTCTTCAAGATATGGGACATAAGCGTCTGGCGTTGGAGACGGGCGAGCACCCCACGAAGAACCCCATAGAGTATGTCTTGGAGTCTATCGACACCATCTACTCGATACACCACAAGAACGGAGCTATCCGCCGTGTGAATGTAAATATAGCCGCGACAACGGTCGAGAACTATAAACTACTGAAGGATGCTGGCATTGGCACGTATATCCTCTTTGAGGAGACCTACGACCGCGCAACATACGAGAAGCTACACCCAACAGGTCCCAAGAGCGACTGGGCATACCACACCGAGGCGATGGATCGAGCAATGCTCGGTGGCATCGACGATGTGGGCGTGGGAGCTCTCTTTGGCCTTACGAACTACCGCTACGACGTGGTGGGTATCCTCATGCACGCCGAGCACCTCGAGGCTCGCTTTGGCGTAGGCCCCCACACTATCAGCGTGCCACGCATACGCCCCGCAAGCGACATCGATCCCAAGGACTTCCCCGATGCCGTTACGGACGAGGTATTCCGTCGTATCGTTGCTGTGTTGCGCTTGGCCGTACCATATACGGGCATGATTGTCTCGACACGCGAATCACGCCGTTCGCGCGAGCTCGTTCTCGACGTTGGCGTATCGCAGCTTAGCGGCGGCTCGAAGACAAGTGTTGGTGGCTATGCCGAGGGAGTGGAGGATGCCGAGGAGTCTGCACAATTTGACATCTCAGACAACCGCACGCTCGACGAGATTGTGGGCTGGTTATTGGAGCTTAATTACGTGCCGAGCTTCTGCACCGCCTGCTACCGCGAGGGACGTACAGGCGATAGATTCATGTCGTTGGCCAAGCGCGGACTCATTGGCAACTGCTGTGCTCCAAATGCATTGATGACACTTGCCGAGTACCTTGAAGATTATGCCTCGCCCAACGTCAAGCTACTTGGAAAGAGGATGATAGCTGAGCAGACACAGATAATTCCATCAGAGAAGGTGCGCCGCATTACGGAGGAGAACCTCAAGGCCATCATCGAGGGTAAGCGCGACTTTAGATTCTAACACCGAAACGCTATGCAGAGCACACCTACATCTGAGAGAGTACACGTAGCCATCTTTGGACGCTGCAACGCCGGCAAGTCGACGCTGATGAATGCCCTCACGGGGCAGGATGTAGCCATCGTATCGTCGGAGCGTGGCACAACGACCGACCCTGTGCAGAAGGCGATGGAGCTTCACGGCCTCGGTGCTGCAGTTATAATAGACACCCCAGGTCTCGACGACAACACAGTGCTTGGGGCGGCACGTATCGCACGTACCGCCAAGACACTGGATAAGAGCGACATAGCTATTGTGCTCTTCACCGACGAGGGTACAGATGTCGAGCTCGACATTATCCGTGAGTGCCGCGTGAGGGAGATTGCAACAATCGCCGTGGTTGCACAGAGCGATCGCCTTGAGGATGTAGACACATTACGCGCCAAGGTTGCGGAGCTAACCAAGCTCGATGTATTGACCATAAGTGCCATGAGCGGCGAGGGTATTGCCGAACTTAAGGAGCGCATTGCCGAGTGCCGCCCAAAGGAGGAGCGACTTATTACCGAAGGTTACTGTAAGGCGGGAGACCGCGTTTTGCTCGTCATGCCGCAGGACAAGTCAGCACCCAAAGGGCGACTGATACAGCCCCAGGTGCAGACAATCCGCGAGCTTCTTGACCGCGGCTGTATACCCATCTGCTGCACGCCCGACCGCATGGCCGAGGCGTTGGCATCGCTCCAGACACCACCCGAGCTTATCATCACCGACTCGCAAGCCTTCGAGGAGGTCTACCGACTAAAACCCGAGGCTTCGACGCTGACATCGTTCTCCATACTCTTTGCCCGCTACAAGGGCGACATCGCGCTCTTTGTAGAGGGTGTAAAGGCGCTGAAACGATTAACCCCCACCTCACGAATACTCATCGCCGAGGCATGCACGCATACACCTCAGAATGAAGATATTGGCCGTGTTAAGCTGCCGCGCATACTACGTAAACGCTTTGGCGAGGGGCTACAGATAGACATCGTGGGTGGTGCGGACTACCCCACCGACCTTACGCCATACGACCTCGTCATACACTGCGGCGCATGCATGTTTAACCGTCGCCACGTGCTCAGCCGTGTGGAGCGTGCCCGCGAGCAGGGCGTGGCCATAACGAACTATGGCGTGATACTGGCAGCCCTTACAGGTATCCTTGATCGCGTAAAGGCGGAGTAGTATTGCACTATTAGAATAAATTGCGTAACTTTGACAAAAATTAATTGGCTTCATTGCACTATGGATAAGATTCAACTTTTAGATCGTAAGTTCAAGACGATGATCCCCGCAGAGGAGATCGACCGTGCTGTACAGCGTGTTGCCGACCAGCTCAACGAGCGATATAAGGACAAGACTCCTATATTTTTGGGGGTATTAAGCGGCGCATTCCTCTTCCTCAGCGACCTCGTTCGTAAGACAACGTTCGACTGCCGCCTGGCCTTCGTGAAGATCTCATCGTACGACGGCACTCAGTCTACGGGTAACATTAAGCAACACCTCGGCATCGACTTCGATATCGAGGGTAAGGATATCATCATCATCGAGGATATTATCGAGACGGGGCATAGCATGAACTACCTGCTTGACTACCTACGCCAGCGTAACCCAGCAAGCATATCGATATGCACGCTCTTTTTCAAGCCCGAGAAGTTCCTCTATGAGTATGAAATCGACTATGTGGCTATGCCCATCGGCAATGAGTTCATCGTAGGCTACGGTTTGGATTACAACCAGATAGGTCGCAACCTTAAGGATATTTACGTACTGGATGAAGATTAATCCCGACATAGAGCTTCTGGAGGGTGGTCGCAAGCTACCGCTTGTCGAGGACTTCTACACCGTGCAAGGCGAGGGCTTTCACTCGGGCAAGCCCGCCTACTTCATACGCCTCGGCGGTTGCGACGTAGGCTGCCGTTGGTGCGATGCTAAGTACACGTGGAATCCCAAGATCTACCCCCCGACCGAGATTGAGACCATTGTCGAGCGTGCTGCTGGCTGCTCGGCACAGGCCATCGTCATCACTGGTGGCGAGCCGTTGCTATACCCCTTAGGAGAACTCACACGCGAGCTTCATGCCCGCGGCCTCGAGATATTTATCGAGACCTCGGGTACGAACCCCATAAGTGGCGAGTTTGACTGGATATGTCTTTCGCCCAAGCGACAGATGCCCCCATTGGAGGAGGCCTTCCGCCGTGCCGACGAGCTAAAGGTCATCATACAGACGATGGAAGATTTGGAATGGGCTGTGGAGTGTAGCCGCCACGTCAGCCGCAAGTGTCTACTCTACGTTCAGCCCGAATGGAGTGTCTACGAGAGCATCATAGGCCCCATTGTGGAGTGGGTAAAGGAGCACCCCGAGTGGAACATCTCGATACAGACTCATAAGTTTATGCATATACCCTAACCGACTATGACCAAGCACGACACAGCGGAACAACGCAAGGTAAAGTTTATCAACTACTTCTGGGTGACGATGACTGTACTCATCGCCATCTGCACCGTTGTTGTCTCTATAAGCACCATAGCCAACATGATACGCACCAATCGCGATCGTAGGGAGGTAGAGCATGAGATAGCTATCCTCGAGGAGAAGATTGCCCGCGACAGTGCCTTTATCGAGAACATCACCACCTCGCCACACTTCATGGAGAAGTTCGCACGCGAGACATACCACATGCAACGCCCTGGCGAGACGGTATACATACTCGACTAACCGAGCCTCACGGAAAATTGACGAGCCCGACACAATAGTTTTGGTGTCGGGCTCGTTATTTGTAACAAAACGAAGAATAAAAATGGATAAATGCCTATGATGAATTTCGGCTCGATTTTATTTAACACAACAAAAGAGTATGAAAAAGGTGATTTTATCTTATTTGGGCGTTACTGTCCTCTCAGCAGTAACGGGTGCATTGACAATGTATGGTGCAACATTCATGCAGCATAAAAGCGACTTAGAGGATGTAGCCATTACCTCTACGCAGCTGAACGATAACCTTGCATTTAGACAAAACCCCGCAACCGACGCACACTTTGCATCGCAGGTGGTAGGCACGGAGTATCCCGACCTAACGTACGCCGCCGAGAATGCAGTAAAGGCAGTTGTTAACATCGAGGCTACAATGGTCGTTAACGGCCGTAGCATCCCGCGTGACCCCTTCTTCGAGTTCTTCGGATACCCGCAAGGGTATAGCTCAGCACCACAAGAGCGACGCGCTGGAGGCTCGGGCGTGATAATCTCAGAGGATGGATATATCGTCACAAACAATCACGTCATCGACGATGCAACGAAGCTACGCGTCACACTCCACGATGGCCGTGCCTTCGATGCTAAGATTATTGGCTCCGATCCTGCTACCGACGTGGCGTTAATAAAGATTGAGGCTTCGGGACTACCTACACTTCCCTTTGGTTCATCGGATGACCTACGCCTTGGCGAGTGGGTGCTGGCAATAGGCTACCCCATGGAGCTACAATCGACTATCACGGCAGGTATTGTATCGGCCAAGGCTCGCCGCCTTGGAGCTCTGGATAACCACGCCGGCATAGAGTCGTTCATACAGACAGACGCTGCCGTTAACCCAGGTAACTCGGGAGGCGCTCTTGTTAACACGCGTGGCGAACTCGTGGGCATCAACACCATCATCAAGACCTCGACAGGTAGCTACGTGGGCTACTCGTTTGCCGTGCCCGAGACCATTGTCCGCAAGGTTGTTGTCGACCTTAAGGAGTCAGGCGTTGTGCAACGTGCCGTGCTTGGCGTGTCGTTCAGACCTGTCGATCAACTATTTATCGACGAGCAGGGCGAGATTACTGGTATCGACACTATTGGCGGTATGTACGTAGCATCGGTAACTGATGGTGGAGCTGCTTCGGAGGCGGGCATACGCAAGGGCGATGTCATCACCTCGATAGATGGTGTGGAGGTCAACGACTCAGCCATATTCCTTGAGCAGATTGGTAAGCGTCGCCCAGGTGATAAGGTATCAATAGGCATACGTCGCGGAGATAAGAGCCTCAAGCTCGATGCTACGCTGCAAAACCGCGCCGGTGAAACATCGCTCCTCAGCCGTGAGAGCATAGATGCTGTAGCCGAGTTGGGTGCTAAGCTATCGAATGCCCCCACTGCCTTATGCCGCGAACTCGACATACGTGGTGGCGTACAGGTAAATAGCATCAAGCATGGAGGACTGCTGGAGCGTTGCCGCGTGAGGGAGGGCTACATCATCACCCACATTAACGACAAGCCGATACTCACGGTCGACGACCTCAACCGTATAAACGAGCGCATAACCACGATCGACGGTATCTACCCCAATGGCCGCGCATCAAGCTATACGATAATGTAGTTCACAGCAAAATGATAAATGCCGAGAGCTGGTACATGGTGACCACTCTCGGCATTTTTACTTAGCGCATGTCCTCTACTCTGCCAACTCGACCCATACCAACGGAGCACCCGTTGCGGCAATCTCCTCGTCCGTAAGCACTACCGAAATAATGCCTGCATCAAGTGGAGCGACCTCAAATGGCTGATATACAAAAAGTAGACCTCGGTCAGTGATGGCCACACTATTTGCCATGTGCAACATCTCTGCTGAACCAACCGTAAGTTCATAATCGCCCGTTTTAAGAGCATCATACACCGCAGTTCGCATAGCCGAGGCATGATCACCTTCGAAGAGGTAGTTAAAGTCATAGAGCTGGCCAGTCTCCAAATCGAAACACTCATACCATATCGAGCACGCCTCGTTCGTTCCACCCGTGTAGGATTCGACAAAGGTCTCGTAGCATAGAATCGTCTCCTCCCTAACGTAATATACCGACTGATCCATAGTGAAGCGATAACCCAATCCCGTGCCCTCGCAGCATGAGCAACCACCCTCGACATACTCGTCAACAAGCAATTTCACCGATGCCTCAACGTCCATAGGCTCTACGGTGTAACCATCGAACGAGTTTTGATAGTTTGTTGCCTCGATATTGGCAAGTATATCGCTCGCATCTGCGTTGGCGATACGCTGATACTTGATGCTTACCTCAGAATGCTCGCACTCGGTAGCATTGAACTCATATGGCACGAACTCAGGTTTTGGCATATCACCCTGATTATCTCCAGAACACGCCGCTACAAAAAGCAGTAGAAGTAATATAACACAGGTATTAACTCTTTTCATAACTCCCAGTTTTTTTATAGTTCGATTTGTAAAGATAGCTGTTTTTATCGTAATCTCAAAGTCGAGCCGCAAAAATTGTCACAGATCGACAAACTATGATACGCCCTATTGCAAAGAAGGCAAATGGCATTTTACAATATTAATATATATAATAGAGTGTAAAACGGGCTATTTTTAAAGAATTTTTACACTTTTTGACGTTTTTTTTACAAAAAGTTTTGGAGAATTAAATTTTTGCCGTATATTTGCATCGTCAAAAGGTGACAAGGGGTCAGAAACGCTGAGAAGGGCCAAAGACGCTGAAAAGGGTCAAGTATGGTGATCGGGGTTCATGACACGAATAAGACATGGTGGATTCATCTAAGGGCTAGGATACATGCCTCTCACGCATGACATAGGGGTTCGAATCCCCTATCCACTACAAAAGGCGCTGATTATCAGCGCCTTTTTTCATCGTATAGCCACTCTGACAGCCTAAAAAGGCTTGTCTCACCATTTTTACTCACCCAAAAAATCACCCAAAAATGGGGCAAATAGTGCTCCAGACATTGCCACTCCCCCAAAATGAAGCGATCGAAGATACGAAATCTTATCTTTAGTAACACCACCCAAGGCCACCACCCTATCATCAATGACACCCTTGGCAACTGCACATAGCAGCTCTTCGTGGCTAAAGGCAGAACGATAGCCCACCTTCGATATACTATCAAATATTGGGCTTAGGAATAGATAGTCGCACTCATCCTTATACCTCACAACCTCGTCAAGCGAATGGCATGAACGGCTACGTGTGCCGCGATAATCCGCAGGAAGTGTCTTAATATTTCTATTCTGATGAACACCGCGTAAGGCAAACTCCTCATAAAGAGCATAGTAATCGTGAACGACAATCCTACATCTCTCTGCCGCGCTTAGTTCCCGAAGCAACGACCTGCAATACTCAATATCGGCATCGGGCTTACGCAGATGCACTATATCGAAGCCCTCGGCAAGGAGGCGCCTAATTATGGCAGCCTCCCCGTCGATAGCCTCGGGCAGCGTTATCGCAATACGTAACATTGCCTTAGCGCTTAAGTCTCTCGATGATAAGGTCGGCAACACGCTTACCTGAGAGGAGCATGCCACCAAATATCGGACCCATACGTGGCGTGCCACTTACGGCCGATGCCGCCATGCCGCAGACATAAAGACCCGGATATATCTCCTTGGTGCCATTGACAACCTCCTGCTCGCCCGCGACAACATCCAGCGAGCGCTCACCGATGACGGCGCCCGTGTCGGTAGCGAGGCGTATGCCATTCTTACGCGCCACCGTAGTACACATCTCGCTATCGTGGCCCGTGCCGTCGACAACACATCGTGCCATGATGTTTAGCGGATCGACATGCAGCCCCTCTCGCAAAACGGGAGTCCAGTTGACTACAACACCACTGACAACATCGTTCTTAAATATCACATCCTCAACAGAGTAGCAGTTGAAGATTGTAGCACCCGCATGTACAGCCTTATATAGCAGTGCCGAGGTGCTCTCCACCGAGTCCATGACATATAGATTATCGTCGTACTGCTGGCAGTTGATGTCAAACTCCTTGACAATATGCAGGGCCTCTTCTTGCACGACAATCTGGTTAAACATCATGGCGCCACCCCACATGCCGCCTCCGGGCGATAATTTCCTGTCGAACAACGCCACCTTGAGACCCTCCTTGGCGAGGTAGTAGGCCGCAACGATACCCGAAGGGCCACCACCAACGATAGCTACATCGAGCTCCAAATTTCTATCCAACTTATCGAAGTAAGTCGAGATAATTCCATGTGATACTCTTCTTTCAATCATACGCAATTAAATTTTTAAGTTATTAGTTAATAGATTATTCTTCACATAGTGTATGGCTAATTCTCATTGCACAGAAGTTCGGGCCACACATCGTACAATATTTACCACCCACATTATTCGAGGTCATATAATACTCCAATGCTCGCTCAGGGTCGAGGCTGAGGTTAAATTGATCCTTCCACCTAAACTCATAGCGTGCCTTACTCAACGCATTATCGCGCACCATAGCTCCCGGGTGCTGCTTTGCTAAGTCGGCCGCATGTGCCGCCAACTTAAAGGCAACGACACCCTCGCGTACATCATCCTTGTTCGGGAGTGCCAGATGCTCCTTGGGCGTGACATAGCAGAGCATGGCCGTGCCATACCACCCTATCTGTGCCGCACCGATGGCAGAGGTTATGTGGTCGTAGCCGGGTGCTATGTCCGTAACCAATGGGCCCAAGGTGTAGAATGGAGCATTATGACACTTCTCGATCTGTCGCTCCATATTCTCCTTTATCTTGTGCATGGGCACATGACCGGGGCCCTCGATGAATACCTGCACATCCTTTGCCCATGCACGCTCTACGAGCTCACCCATGGTGTCAAGCTCGGCAAACTGCGCCCTGTCGTTAGCATCGAATATACTTCCGGGGCGTAGTCCGTCACCCAATGACAGAGCCACATCGTATCGCGCCGCAATATCACAAATGTCGTCAAAGTGCTCATATAGGAAACTCTCCCTCTGATGCGTCTGGCACCACTTTGATATGATGCTTCCACCGCGGCTAACAATGCCCGTAAGACGGTCGGCAGCCAACATAACATTCTTTAGGCGTATGCCGCAGTGTATGGTGAAGTAATCCACACCCTGCTCGCACTGCTCGATGAGCACATCGCGATATATCTCCCACGTGAGATCCTCGGCACGGCCATTCACACGCTCCATAGCTTGATATATCGGCACAGTACCGATGGGCACGGGGCTGTTGCGCAATATCCACTCTCGCGTTTCGTGGATGTTAGCACCCGTAGATAGGTCCATAATAGTGTCAGCACCCCACTTACAGCTCCATATAGCCTTCTCAACCTCCTCGTCGATGCTCGATGACGTTGCCGAATTACCGATATTAGCATTAATCTTTGTGAGGAAGTTGCGACCGATAATCATAGGCTCGGCCTCGGGGTGGTTGATGTTCGCTGGAATAACAGCGCGACCCTCGGCAACCTCTTGGCGCACAAACTCGGGAGTGATATGCGTTGCTATGCCGAGCTCTTGGCAATTCATATTCTCGCGTATGGCCACATACTCCATCTCTGGAGTGATAATACCCCTCTTAGCATAGTACATCTGGCTGACATTCGTAGCACTCCTTGCATGTCGCTCGTCTATCCACGCCTTGCGAAGCTTGGGGAGGCCGCGTTCTAAGTCTACCTCCACGTTTGCATCGCCATAGGGTCCAGATGTGTCGTAGATATAGATCGAGGGATTAGCGCGCTCGATACGCTTACCATCCTCAATAGTGACAGTGGGCATCTGCCTCACTACGCGCATCGCCACCCTCACGCTCGGATGTATGGTGCCCGATACGTACACCCTATCCGAATTTGGATAGGAAATCTTTAACTCCCTATTCATCATGATACTACAATTACTCGTCACTTAAACATTATCTAAGCATATCGACAATCTCGCGCATCGCAGCGACAGGATCCTCGGCATTCAACACCGAGCCACTCAGCGCAATGCCATCAACGCCACAATCGAGCAGTCTCGGGATGTCATCCTTGGCAATACCCCCTATAGCCACAAGAGGTATGTCTATGTTGGCGGCACGCATCCTCCCAATTATGTCGCGATAGCCCTCCTCTCCGAGTGTGGGCGCAAGACGCTCCTTGGTCGACGTGAAACGATAGGGGCCACAGCCAAAATAGTCGGGCATAACCCCCCGAGCATGACTCAACACATCCTCGAATGTATTGACCGTAGCACCAATGATATAACTACTGCCAAGTATCGCGCGAGCCTCGGCTATCGACATATCCTCCTTGCCAAGATGCACGCCATCGGCTCCGATACGCTGCGTAAGAGCCACATCATCGTCGATGATAAACGTGGCATCGTAGCGTCGGCATAGCCTCAGCACCTCGCGTGCTGTCGACTCCAACACACCCTTCTCAGCACCCTTCATGCGCAACTGTACCCAGCGACAACCACCCTCAAGCGCAAGGCGGGCAGAGTCGCTATACGTGAAGCGTGCATTGTGGTGCGTGATAAACTGTAGTTTATAGTGTTCGTTCTTCATATATTTGCATAGGTTGTGGATCAAACAGATGATTTACAGGGCCGAAGCCACCGCCTATGGCTATATCTGCACCCGAGCGTATAGCCTCGCATATATAGACCTTGGCAGCGCCTATGGCCTCCTCCAAACATAGGCCACAAGCCATATATGTGGCTATTGCAGACGATAGCGTACACCCCGTACCATGGACGTTACGTGTTGTGATTGTTGGACTTGAAAAAGATGTGGAGCTAATACCCTCCGACGTACTCATATATAATATATCAGTCTTGGTATCTCCCTCCTCGTGGCCACCCTTAAGAAGCACTGCCCTTGCTCCGAGTGATATTAGATAGTTGGCAGCTGCGCGTTTCTCCTCAACGGTCGAAAGCGGCATGGCAGTAAGTGCCTCCATCTCAGGAATATTTGGCGTTATAAGCGTCACCATAGGTAACAGTCGCTGCTTGACTACCTCTTGAGCCTCGACCGAGAGCAACCTATACCCGCTGCTCGACACCATCACCGGATCAAGAATGATGGGGCAAGTGCATTTGGCAAGTGCATCAGCCACGACATTTGCCACCTCCACATTTGCCAGCATACCAATCTTTATTGCCGCGGGCGATATATCCTCCATGACGGCAACGATCTGATCGTAGACCATCTTGGGTGGAAGAGCAAACTGCGAGTGTACGCCCAAGGTATTTTGGGCGGTAATGGCAGTTATCGCCGTTGCGCCATAGGCTCCAAGCGCCGAGATACTCTTTAGGTCGGCTTGTATGCCTGCACCCCCCGACGAGTCGGAGCCCGCGATAGACAGCACCACAGGGTATCGCCTATGATAAGTAAGTGGATGTGTTAGATGGGATGTAGCATACCCCGTCTCTGCGTTGTTAACTTTTCGTTCCATAAGAGCGTAAATTAAAAGTTCTACAACGGGGCTACCTAAAAAAGAAAACGCATACCTCCACTACGGGGTATGCGTTATGATATTATCCACAATCCCTACGGCAGTACTAACTGCATCAGGTTCGAGGGTATAATCTCAGCCAATTAAGGCACCCCTTTGTTCTACGCAAAGATACGAAAATATTTCGTAACAGCAAATAATATGTCTATAATTTTTAAAGATCGCCTTCAGTCTAACAAAAACAACCCCAAAAGCACATTACGTCTTTTGGGGTCAATTTTTAATGTTTGGGGTGTTACTATTTAAGATGCTCAGCCATTTTAAGCTTTAACGAGCCGCTGCCGTAACCGACCCACTGGTCGATGATGATACCCTCGGGCGAAATAAGCACGTAGTTAGGAACACCACTCTGCTCATAGTGGGCATAGATACCCGTTCCACGCTTGCCATCGCTCCAATTATGCCATGTTATCGGGTGCTTCTCACTGGCCTCGCGCCACGGCTTATCGCCATCGGTGGTGATGCTAACAACCTCCAAACAATCCTTATACTGCTCGGCAATAGCCCCCATCTCAGGCATAGCCATCACGCAAGGGGCGCATCCCGAACTCCAGAAGTCAACAAGGATATACTTGCCGTGCAACTCACCGAGCGTATGGCTTGCACCACTCATATCATACATCTGACCATCAATCATATGCTCTCCACAAACAGCCTTCTCCACGGGATATAGGTGTACACGAATCTGCTCAACCTCGGGGCGCGACAGCCACTCCTTGTCGAGTGAGTCGAATACCTCGCGTGCCGCCTCACGATAAGGATAATCCTCCATGTAGTTACACATAGCCGCTATCTCCATAAGGTGAATAAGTCCCACAGCATCCATCTTTTGATGCTTCATGTGGTCGATGATGCGTCCGTGAATATCGACCATAATCTCCTGCTGCACTCTGCCGAGGCTATCGTAGCGCGCCTGAACAAGTAGTGGATCTTCATCAGATAGGTATAACTGCCCCTCCTCAATCATCACCCTTTGGAGCTTGTCGTAAAGTTCCTCGGCACTACGAACATAACCCTGCCATGAGTCATTTTCCGATGCCGGGCCATCAACGCGCCATGTGTAGACGAGCTTATCATCACCCGTGATGCGAACACAATCGCCCGCCTCTGCCCATAGGTGTACGGGCATGCTCGGATAATCATCCTGCCAGCATAGCACGGTGAGATGCTCCTTCTTCTGCTCAGGCTTTACGCGGAAATAGAATCTACCATTCTGGAGGGTATCGTGATCAATACCAGGTGCCGGCTCACCAGTTGCGCGAAAGAGCGTAAATACTGCACCATCCTCAACTCCGGTAATATAGCCCTCGATTTCGTAGTAATCCTTCAGAGGTTGCTGACTACACGCCATAAGAGAGACGGCAGCAACCAGCGATACAACAAGTCTTTTCATAACGATATTCTTATTGGTTAAAACTTTGCACAAAGGTATGAAAAAAATCCCCCCCCCTGCAAATTTACGATACATGATAATTGCAACTGATTAATATAAACCAAGTTACGCCAATACACACGCAAAAAAGCATAAAAATATAGATGGCAAATATCAAAGTCCGCGGTCGATAATCTCCATGCGCTCATGCGTAATATCCACCATGCGGTCGACAGCCTCGTCGAACGTCAGAGTCTCATCGCCATTAATAGTCGTATCTATACTCCACATGCCGAAGTTCACACCCCACGAACGCTTGATATACCCTCTCTCTCGCTCGATAAATTCGAACACCTCCATAAACTTAGGCTTTAGCAACTGCCAACGTTCTGCGGCAAGGGCACGGAACGCATCATCTTGAAATAATCTATCGTACCACCAGGCATGCGTCATAAAGAGTCCCCATTGTGCTGCGGGCGAGGCGTTATACGAGAACGTGCCCCAGTCGAAATCCCACACAGGCCCCGCAACAAGCCTACCTACCCTATCCTTCGATAGATATACGCTACCAGGATTCGCAAGCTCATGGTTCACGCAAATCTCATATATCAGCCAGTAGTCGACAAACGACTGCACGTCGATATACTGCGCATAACCCAACGTAGCATCCGCAAAATTGCTACCGTATAGTACCTCTTCGACTTCGTTGATATGATTCTGAATCCAGCCAAGTTGCTCCGAGGTAAGATCCTCCTCATCGGGAAATTTCACGGAGAATGGGATGCCGTATGCTGACCACCACTGCCACATATTATCGAAGTGGAAGTCCAACTCCAGGAGGTAACCTCCAGTTATTGCATCGCCACTATTATCTCCAGGGGTCATCTCCGTGATGGCCACACGGTCATTATCTACACGCACCTGCTCACATAACAAATACTGACCGAGATGCTTGCCATTGAGTACGAGTTCAACAAATTCACACTTAGGAGTCCACGCCAACGATGTCTGTGCGGCGAGGAAGAAGGCCACACGATTACGCATAAGCGTACGATCCATATAGTTGGCCAGTAACACCCATCGCTTATGCTTGGGCATACCCATAACTGATTGTTTCTCCGTGAACTTCAGGGCATAAGGCTTCTTGGGATAGCCCCACGTAGAATTTCCGCGGCCACGGATAGCCACCTCCACACCCTCGATATCATCGAAACGTCCCATGCCATCGAGCCACAACGTAGAGTGCTCGACCCATCTATCCTTGGACCACACCTCCTGCTTACCTGGGGTATTGATACTCACCACAGGCAGACCAGTAAAGCAGTCGATATGCAGTGTATAGCTTAGCCTCTTATCAGCAAGAAAGGCATCGACCTGCACATCGCGGCTAAAGTCAACAGTTGTACCCTCCTTATCAACAACAACGCCGTCAATCTCCAAGCGGTCAACACCATCTGTAACAAACTGCGCAAAGTATGTACGATGAGAGGTATAATGATCTATATAGGCATTAAATGTCTGCATCTCAACATCATAACTAAACACCACATCGCGCTTAAGTTCCGCATTGCCGCTCTTAGGCAGTGTTACGGCCACAATGCCTCCAACGTAGTTTGTGGTAGTTATGCGTATTGGATTGGATAGTATAAGCTCACCCGAGTCGAGTTTTATGGCGATATGGACGGCTACGCTATATACATCAGTAACAGCCCTATCCACAAGCGTTGCATGGTACATGCCGCGCTCTACGTCACTCTCTCGTATCGAACTAAGAGCTATCTCCTCGGGCTGCATCCTGAGGTTGTCGGCAAGACGTAACTCCACCTGACAGCCATCCGACGAGAGGGCATAGTTAAATAGTGCCTTAGGTTCTTCGACACGAAATACCACCTCCACACTACCTCCAGTCTCAATGGCATATCCCTCACTCTCGCAAACGATACTATGTAGGCGTGACGGTTTGAGTGGGCTATCTGTCTCGCCCCCCTTATCGCCACAAGCTGCCATGAGTACTACGCCAAGAAGTAGTATGAGGTGTAGTCTCCGCATCACATTACCACTTAAGCGATGTTACCGAGCGTGCTGCAACGTTGAGTACGAAGTCACCCTTCGGACTCTTAACAACGACCTGTTTATCGCTGTCGGCATCGTTGAGGATTACGGCAGCAAGCGAGCCATCGGGATTCTCAAATGCCGAGAGAGTAACGCCCGCGCCCGACGACTTAATGCGATAGGCACCACGCTGAACGACCTTCGACATGTGGCCGATGGCGTACCAGTGGCTACGGAACGTAAGCGTTGAGTATGAATACGATGCATCGCAATCGACAAATCCATAGCATGTTGTACATCCACCAGGGCGGTTGGGGCCACGCTCAGCGTCGAGCATAAAGTTCCAAAGTATAACGGCACGGCAGTAGTTATTTATCGTACCGAGACATACCTCGCGAATGTGCCACAAGAGGTTATCGCCAAAGTTAGGACACCACGTACCGATACTCTGCTCCGTGAAGTAGATGCTCTTCGTAGGATCGGCCTTATAAATCTGTGCCAGTGCCGACGAGCTACCGCCGTAGGCGTGCCATGCCGAGCCCTCGACATACTTCGATGCCTCTTTATCCGCGTAGATGTTCTTCACAAAGTCGGTAACGTCGAAATTATGGTCATAGATCCATATCTTGGTATCGAGACCTGCAGCCTCAAACGCTGGGCCTAAATGGTTCTTGATGAAGTTACGCTGCTGCTCCCACGACATATAGGTCGATGCCGAGTTACCATCGTGCAATGGCTCATTCTGCGGCGTTATTGACGCAATCTTGAAGCCGTTGAGCTCCATCTCCTCGACCCACATGACAAGATATTGAGCATACTCGTCATAGTAGTCAGGGTTAAGCTTACCACCAGCCCACTTATTATAAGGATTGTTCGAGTAACGGTCAATCTTCATCCAGAGAGGTGCTGTCCACGGTGCAGCGATAATCTTAACATCGGGATTTATGGCCAAAATCTCACGAAGTACAGGAAAGAGATATGTGCTGTCGTCTGGGTGTACGCCGAAGAACTCCAAGCCCTCCTGGTCGCACCAAGTAAACTCCTGCAACGAGAAGTCCGAGCAGCCGATAGAGATACGCACATAGTTATAACCAAGACCCTCTGTCGGGTGGAATGCCTCACGAAGAAGCCTATCGCGCTCCGTGGGGTTCATCTTTAAGAGGTTATATGCTGCCGAGCCAGTAATTGCAGGGCCAAAGCCCTCCATCGCCTGATAGTGAGTAGTATTGTCGATAGTAAGCGTAAGGCTCTTATCCGTAGCGCTACGAACATCCTGCACCTCAACATCCTTCATAAGCATCGACTTTGATGCCGTTGTCGTAAATGCCTCAACGCCACCCTCGGGGAAGTTATAGTCTATCTCACCCGAGGTCTTTACCTCGATGCCAACGACGTTAGTATATACGCTATTACGACCTGCTACGCCATATATCTTGTAGGTATATCCCGACTCAAGACCATCGAACGTAACCATACCGCTCTCCGTGAGTGAACGTCCTCCACGTAGCGCCGAGAGCGAGGGTGTTGCTGCATCTGCCTCATAAAGTCGGCAGTATGCAATGTCGGCATTGGCGAGTGTCACCTCAACATCGACACTATTATCCGTTGCAGATATCTGACGAAGCTCTATCACGGTCTTATCCTTTGCGGGAGGGATGGTGGATTCCGAGTTATCGCCAGCACAACCATAAGTAAAACTGCATAGTGCAGCGATGAGCATGATGAATTTAAACTGTATCATAATCGTAGAGATGTTAAACTATACAAAGTTAATAAAAAATGAGATACGAAAACTAATTCACAGACTATTACAGCTAAAAATATAGAGCCTACACAACACAGCACACTGATAATAAGAGTGTTGAGCAAATATAAAAGTGGAGGGAATTGTATATCTTAAAAATATTTCATAACTTTGTAGTATGAATAAGAGAGCTTTACACTACATCTTCGGGGTAATTATTACCCTATTTGGCATGGTAAATGCCGCACACGCACAGCGCGATATACTCGTTGAACTCGACAATATGTTGGATGCAGCCGATGGCTACGTCAATGCACGATATGCCCATATTCGTAGCTATGAAGCGATGCTCAACAACCATGAGCTAAGTCCCATGCAGCAATACAACATCTACAGTGACCTCTACAACGAATACTTTGCCTTTCAGTTTGATAAGGCTGTAGAGTCGCTCGACAGACGTTACGACCTCGCCCAAAGTATGGGTAGCCGCGAGCTTATGATGGATGTACAGATTGACCGCGCCATGCTATATACCACGTCGGCAATGTTCCTCGAGGCTGAGGAAATATTGGAGAAGGGCATTGACACGCTAAATCTACAACATAATCAACTCATTGATTATTACAGCGCTCAACACCGTTTTCATTGCGATTTCTGGCACTACACGAGCGATGGTGAGGTACGCAACCGTTCGGGACAGAAGCGTGCCTATTACCGTAGCCGTCTACTTGCTCTCATGGACAAGGATGAGACACTGCATAAGGTCATAACCATTCGCAACTACACCGAGAATGGTTGCTGGGAGGAGGCCGACAAGCTCAATCGCACACTATTGGGGACACTATCACCCGATCAGCACGAATACGCAATGTATGCCTACGATCAGGCGCGCATTTGCGAGGCCATGGAGCAACATGACGAGATGATAGAGTGGTTTGCACGCTCGGCCATCGCCGACATACAAACAGCAACGAAGGATAACGCTTCGTTGTGTAGCCTTGCTACGGTGCTACTTGAGTGTGACGATATAGACCGCGCATTCCGCTATATCACCATCTCGCTTAACGATGCCCTCTTCTACAATGCCAAGCTACGTCCGTGGCAGATCTCGGGAGTTATGCCCGACATCGAGAAGGCATATCAGGCCAAGCAACGACTCCAGAGCGAGGAGCTCAAGCATCAGGAGGAGCACTCGCGCCACTTGGCCATCATCATATCTATCCTTGCCGCGACACTCCTTGCCATATGCTGCTATATGGCGATACTCCTCTCGCGCCGAAATAAGGATGCCCGCAAGATTGGCGAGATGAACGAGCGCATAGGTAACTCGAACATCGAACTTCAGACGCTCAACGACAAGCTCGCCGCAATAAATATCGACCTACGCGAGGCAAATGCCGTAAAGGAGGAGTATATAGCCCTATTCCTCTCGATGTGCTCGGACTATATCGAGAAGCTCACCACACTACAACGCAACGTGCGACGTAAGCTCTCGCAGGGTAAGGGCGCAGAGCTCGAACGCGAGATGTCGTCGTCGAGCATCATGGACGAGGAGTTGCAGAACTTCTACGACATGTTCGACAACGCCTTCCTAAACCTCTACCCCAACTTCGTTGATGAGTTCAACGCCCTGCTTAAGCCCGAGACACGCGTCGAGCCTAAACGTGGCGAGCGCCTAAATACCGAGCTACGCATCTTTGCCCTGATACGCCTCGGCATCAGCGACTCATCGCGCATTGCAGCTCTTTTACGCTACTCCGTAAATACGATATATAACTATCGCGCACGCACCAAGAGTAACGCCATAGGTGACCGCGACAGCTTCGAGGAGCGCATAAAGACAATAGGTAAATAATTAGCAGTGAGTAATTGGGGAACAAAATTTTCATCCCCGTACTAAAGACTCATCACCCTCATAAAACTGATAGCCCGAGTGGACATCTGTCCACTCGGGCTATCGTTTAGTATTACAGCCAACCGCTTAGTTAACCCTAAAGTTAATAGGCTCGCCAGAGGCTGAATCACCAGCAACCCACAATTGGAACTCTCCCGACTCAACAACATACTCCATATCGCGATTCCAGAATGCCAAATCCGATACAGGTAGGTCATACATCAGGTGTCTGGTCTCGCCAGGCTTAAGCGTCACACGCATAAAGCCCTTGAGTTCCTTGACTGGGCGGACAACCGATCCTACGAGGTCACGAACATAGATCTGCACAACCTCCGTAGCCTCACGATCACCCGTGTTCGTAAGGTCGAAGTCGATGTGGATATAGTCGCTCTTATCGAGAACGCTCTTATCAAGCGTTAAGTTCGAATACTCGAACGTAGTGTACGACAGACCATAGCCAAATGGAAACAATGGGCCGTAGCCAGTGTCAAGGTAGTACGATGTACAGCCAAGCGATGTCTGACCTGCCTTCAATGGAATATCGTTGAGCAGAGTCTCGGTGCCATTATTCGGACGACCTGTCATAGGATGATTATAGTAGAACGGTGCCTGACCAGCGTCGCGCAGGAATGTCATCGGGAGCTTACCCGAGGGCACAGCCTCACCCGCGATAAGATCGGCGATAGCCTCGCCACCCATAGTACCTGGGTGGAACGAGTAGAGCATAGCGTCGCACTCGGCCAAGTCGCGCTCGATAGTCAAAGGACGACCAGCAATGACAACTACAACGACGGGCTTACCCGTAGCCTTCATAGCAGCAATAAGCTCGCTCTGAGCGCCCTGAAGATTGAGGTTCGAGAGTGAGTGCGCCTCGCCCGAGAGGATTGCCTCCTCGCCTACGCATACCACGATAGCATCGGCCTTCTTGGCAGCCTTCTGAGCAGCTTTGAAGCCTGCGGTATTGGTATCGCGGCTATAGCTGAGCGTCGGCACGTTGATAACGTTGAAGTGTGCCGCCATAGCCTTAAGAGGCGTAACTGTATACTGCTCCTCGCCATCGAATGCCCATGTACCAAGCTGATCGTAGGGAGCATCGGCCATAGGGCCTGTTACAAGCACGGTGCTACCCTTCGCAAGCGGAAGCACGTTGTTGCTATTCTGAATAAGTACGGCCGACTCGATGGCACACTGCTTAGCTGCGGCGAGGTGCTCGGGGGCGTATGCCACCTTACGAGCAAGGGTCTCGTCAACATAGGGATTCTCGAACAGGCCGAGGCGGAACTTAAGCTTAAGGATGTTACGCACGGCATTGTTGATAGTATCCATCGAGAGCTTGCCCTCCTCGATAAGCGACTTGGTGTGCTGGATAAAGCCCCAAGACATCATATCCATATCTACACCTGCATTGATAGATAGCTCCGTTGCATGCTTCAAATCCTCTGCAAAGCCATGAGCTATCATCTCGCCCGAAGAGTTCCAGTCCGTAACGACCATACCATCGAAGCCCCACTCCTTGCGCAAGATGTCACGGAGCAGCCAGTCGTTACCCGTAGATGGAAGGCCGTCAACATCGTTGAACGAAGTCATAAGCGTAAGAGCACCGGCTTCGACGCAGGCCTTAAATGCCGGGAAGTAGACGTTGCGTAACGCACGCTCCGATATCATCGTTGTATTGTAGTCACGACCACCCTCGGCAGCACCATAGCCAACGAAGTGCTTGATACAAGCAGCCATAGAGGTAGGATCCGTGAAATCCTCACCCTGGTAGCCCTTAACCATAGCTACACCCATCTGAACGTCGAGGTATGTATCCTCGCCTGAGCCCTCGGCGACACGTCCCCAGCGTGGGTCACGTGCAATGTCGAGCATAGGCGAGAATGTCCAGCGCACGCCCGAAGCTGTTGCCTCGATAGCAGCGATACGAGCACCCTGCTCAACAATCTCGGGGTTGAACGTGGCAGCCATACCCAGCGGGATGGGAAAGATGGTGCGGAAGCCGTGAATAACATCGCGGCTGACAAGCAGTGGAATACCCAAGCGGCTCTCCTCGACAGCGGCACGCTGCACGGCATTAATCTCCACGGGGTCAACGATGTTGAGGATAGAACCTACGTTGCCCTCCTTGATCATCTCGGTAAACTGGTAGCCTCCCGAGAGCTGATTCATCTGGCCAATCTTCTCCTCAAGGGTCATCTTCGAGAGAAGCTCCTCGACACGCTGGTCGATGTCGGCGTTCTGTGCCATAGCCATCGTCCCCAGCGTAAGAGCCATAAGTGTTAATGCTAAACTCCTAATTCTCATATCGTTTGTGTTTTAATTAGTTATTAATCAATCTTCTGGAACACACGAACATAGTCTATCTCGTAGGTAGTAGGCAGGCACGACTCGTCTATACCCATAGCTCCTCCCCAGTTACCACCCCACGCGAGGTTGAGTTTCAAGTAGAAGGGGTTGAAGAAGGGCCAAGTGTTGTAGTCACCCTTGCCGTCGTTCTTAAACGTGAAGTGCAGAGCACCATCGAAGTAGAACTTCAAGTAGTCGGGAGTCCACTCTACGGCGTAAGTATGGAACTCCGAGGTAGCCGTAGGAATATGTATCTCGTTGGTCTTCTGCGTGCCGATTGAGTGGTAGTAGGCCTTGCAGTGTATCGACGACGATACGAAGTTCTCGTGGTAGCCCACGTGCTCCATAATATCAATCTCGCCATCATCGGGCCATGCGCGGAAGTTCTTGGGCATCATCCAGAATGCTGGCCATGTACCCTTGCCCTTGCATAGCTTCAGACGACCCTCGAAATAGCCGTATGTCCAGCTCTGAATGGTGTTCATACGCACCGAGCGTACCTTGCCGTCGATCTTCTGTGCCGTAATCTTTAGTGTGCCGTCCGACACCTCGGCGATGCGTGTGCCGTTGTACTTGCCGCCCGATACGTAGTCCTGAAGCTCGTTGTTACCCCAGCCGCCATCGCCGGTCTCGTACCACCAGTTATCAGGCGAGGGAGACGATACACCTGCCGTGTCAAACTCGTCGTGCCATACAAGCTCATAGCCTTCGGGGGCAGCGATGCCTGGCTCTACGTACTCCGCGCCTGCGGGCTTAGAGAAGCCCTCGGGAGCAGTGAAGTTAAACCACACGTATATCTTTGTAAGGTTGGCATTATCCGTGCAGTCGAAGGTCGTGAGCTTCTGCTGTCGCTGGATGTCAAGTTCCGAGAGGTTGTTGCCCGAGCAATCAAGGTACTCCAACTTAGTAAGTGCCGTAACGTCGAGCTCCATAAGCTCATTATCCGAGCAGTCGAGATAGGTGATTTCGGTAAAGTATGTAGCAAGCTCCGTCATCGACTTTATACCCTTACCCGAGCACTCAATCTTGCGCACCTCTGAGGCCTCCTTAGTTGAAAGTATGCCATCGCCATCCACATCGTGCTTCTCGACAAGCGCTGCGAGGAAGTTCTCATCGGCAATCACCGCAGCCTCAACGTCGTAGTTCTGCTTTATAGACAACGTATGTGTATTACCCTGTCTACGGAACTCTACGACACCCTCGCGCACATCGCCCGTCTTATTCTCCTCTATCGAGAGCTTGATAGTGGTTGTGCCCGACACGCCACCACTTGGCTGCACCTTGACCCAGTCGACCTGTGGGTACGCACCCCAATCACCATCAGCTTCAACAGTGACGCTCTGGGTCTGCTTTTCGTAGCTTACCTCGATAACCTCAACGCTGAGCGCCAGATGGCCCTTTGGTTTAGATTCATTTTCCACCTTATCGTCGCACGCCACAAACGCGAGTAGCGCGGCGAAGAAACTCAATAGTAGATTCATATTTTTCATACGATGTGTTAGATAATTGAAATATGCATAGGTATAAAAAAGGCAAGCAGAGCAGCGCCCTGCTTGCCTTTCGTTGTTAGATACTACTCAACGTGCTCTTGAAGGACAAGACCACGAACCTCAACTACGCTGCCAGGAACGCAGCCGCCGAAGTCAAGGACAAGCTTCGCAGGAGTACAAGCCTTACCTGCCATGCCCCACTGCAAGAAAGTGAACTCCTCGAATGAGGTTACACCCACCTTAGGATCGAAGTAGAAGGGATCGTCGGCAGCACCCTCCAAGCCGTTGCAAAGCTTGATGGTGATAGCGTCAGCCTTCTGGTCAACCTCTGAGTAGAGCTTAACCTGGAAGTCATACTTCTTGCCCTCCTCAGTGTTGATGTCGGTCATGATAGCCACCTGACCAGTCCACTGAGCACCACCGATACCCTCGGGGATAGTGATCTTGAAGTCTGCACCATTGAACTCTACCTCTGGGTCAGCAATCTGAGACCAAGCTGAATCTGCGAACCAGTAGGTTACGGGGTAGCCACCCTTCCAGAGGTTGGTAGCAGCTGCGGGGTCAAGCTCCGAAGGCTTCTGGGCGAGCTTCTTAACCTCCATATCGAGGATGCCGTCGTTGTCGGTGAAGAAGAATGTGTAGTAACCTGGCTCCGTACCCTCGATAGTGTGGATATTACCATCATCTGCAGGAATGTGGAAGAAGCCATTGTCCGTAACTACGCCATACTTATCCTTAGTCCACTCAACGCCCCAGTCAGACTGACCGAATACCTTGATAGAACCACCCTCAGCCTTCATAGCCAAAGTGATGCGGTAGGTGTTCTCGCCAATCTTAGCGCAAGGCAATGGAGCCTCGCCAGTGTTCCAGCCGATAAGGTTATCAACAGTAGGCTTACCACCACCGTCACCGATAATCCATAAAGCCTTGCCATTGTCGTAGGTAGCCTTCTCGCCGTTGAACATAGGAACAACCTTGAACCACTTACCATCCCATGATACGCGGTAGTCGCCAGTCTCGGCCAAGAACTTCAAGTTCGAAGCATCAACAACCTCGAAGAAGTCGGGGTCGATCCATGCCTCCTCAAAGTTAACACCAGTAACAGGAATTACCTGATCCTTAGCCAATGCGAGCTCAGCAAAGCCTGAAGCTACATCCTGGCCGTCGAAAGTAACGGCGGGAGCCTTGATATCACGAGCCTTGAAGATCATCTGCCAGTAGCAACCAGGATTCTCAGCTACTACAACCAGCTTAGTCTCGGTAATCTCAGTTACGTGGAATACAGGATTATCCCAAACATGATCCGAAGGTACATATACCATAGGAGTATTAGCTGCAAGAGTGATAGTCTCACCATCGAAAGTATAAGTACTCTCGGTGAGTGGCCACTCAATGTCGATATCAGGCTCAGCACCAGGGTTAGGACCAATCTTAGTTACACCCCAGTTTATATACATCAAGCCATCAGGACCAGAGTTGTAGATATACTTACCATCAGGAGTGAAGGTAATCTCATCGTCGTACATACCATATGCTGCCTTATCCTGAGGAGGTGCTGACCACCAGCCTGCAGGATTAGCTACTGAATCACCGCAACCAAGGTGACCCTGAGCATCAGCATCCATTACCCATACCTTACCTGCTGCATCGGTGCCTGCGAGCAACTCCTCAGGACCTGCAACATGTACGAAGGGAACAAACTGATACTTCCAAGCGATACCGCCACCACCATTCTCGGTGGGCTCCTCGTTAACGAGCGACAAAGTCTTACGGATGTTGCCTACGTTAGTCTCAAGGAAACGGTAACGTGGGTTGTCGATAGCTGTCTGGTGAGGAATGTATGAGAGGTTGTGACCAGGCTCAAGTACGAGGTAAATCTCCTCGATACCTGCTGCATTCCAGTTGTTCTCGATGCTATACTTACAAGTGAAGGCCTCGATAGGTGCCTGATAGTCCTGCTCATCGCCAGCATAGTTACCAGGATAGTTACCACCGGCAGCCATACCCCAGTTAACGTATACTACGCCATCATCACCAGGGTTATAGGTGTACTCACCACCCTCGGTGAAGGTGATGGTATCGTCGTAGAGACCCATGCCCTCCTTGCCGTTAGGACCGCACTTCCACCAGTCGGTACCGTCGGTAGTGGCCTGACCAGTCTCAGCATTGATAGAGCCGCAACCAAAGTGGCCGTCAGTCTCCTTATCCCACTCCCAAGTGTTAGCCAACGCCTTCATATAAGGCGATGCATCGAATGGATCGCGATAGGTATTATCCATGGTGAACTCATATACCTTAGAGCCTACCGATACGCCGTGAGCATTGTATGCCTTAACCTCAACGGTATATGTGATAGCATCGCGGAAACGCAATGAGATACCATTACCAGTGTAAGCGAAGGTCTTGTTAGCTCTGCCATCAACAGCCTGATCGCCGAAGATCCACATAGGAACCATACCCGTATTATTCATCGTGAAGGTGACGTAGTTAGTCTCCTGATCGACATCAATGCTTACATCGAAATTCTCAGCCGAAGGCAACTTACCCTCGTCAAGCTCAACATACTCGGTAGTACAACCGACAGCGAGCATCGACACAGCCATAAGAGCCGTAGCCATATATTTAAACAATCGTTTCATAATTTCACTGTTTTAGATTATCGTTTAGATTATCGACTGTCCAACGGGCTATTAGTAGCCTACGTTCTGTACAAGGTTAGGATCCTTGTCGACCTCAGACTGGGGCAATGGCCAATACTTCTTGCCTATGTTCCAGCCCTGAGTACGCCACTCGTGAGTGCCTGCTGCCAAAACAGTCTCAGCAAGACCCGAACGAACGAGATCCCAGTAACGCTTGCCCTCGCCAAGGAACTCCTTACGGCGCTCAGCGATGATAGCTGCCTGGTCGCTGCCTGTATCCTTACAATTAGCGCGGTCACGTACCTGCTGCAAGTACTGCGAGCCATCCTTGCCAGTGAGTACTGACAACTCTGCTGCATTGAGCAAGGTCTCAGCATAGCGATATACGCGGATGTTGTTGCAGTGATTCATATCGGCATCTGCAATCTGACCATGGTTGCCACTACGACGAGCTACATACTTCAACAGATAGTAGCCCGTACCCTGCCAACGCCACTTACTCTCAGGGATAGGATCGTAAACATCGTTGTAACACAAGATACCACCATCACGACGGATATCATCCTCAGCATACATATCGTAAGCGTGCTTTGCCACAGGACCGAAGCCCCAACCATCAGAGAAACCGCTGGCCTCAGTAGCACCAGGAATACCGATAAGCATAGGATAAACTGTACCACCAGTGGTCAAAGGCGAGCCCCAAGAACGTGGAGCACCCTCAGAGGTGTAGTTAATCTCCCAGATTGACTCTGTGCCCCACTCTCCAGACTCCAACCACATGGCAGCGAAGTCAGCAACAAGAGCATATGCGCCCGAGTTGATAATCTCCTCCATGTAGGCCAAAGCCTGAGGATAACGCTCAGTATCGTTCTGATACATAACCATCTCTGTATAGAGCATGTATGCCATAGCCTTAGTTACGCGACCCTCCTCACCTGCAACAGCCTTCATAGGAAGAGCATCCATCTCGAATACCGACTCAAGGTTCTCAACGCACTTTGCGTAAACCTCGTCAGCCTTGAGCTGCTTAGTGATGTAGGGAGCCTCAAGGTTCTTGTCGTAGTAAGGGATATTGCCCCAATACTTCCACAACAAGTTGTAGTAGAAGGCCTTCAAAACAGTTGCCTCAGAAATATAGCGAGCCTTCGTAGCCTCGTCCATACCAGGAACACGGTCTACGTACTCCAGAACAATGCACGAACGGTTAACACCCGAGTAGCAGATTGTCCAGATACGGTCGAGCTGCTCGGTAGAGGTCAAAGTATAATAGTGGGTCTTAACGATTGAAGGCTGGTCACCCTCGTTCGAACCGCCACAATAAATATCGTCACCCATAACATCAGGAGTTAGCGTCAAAGCGTTAACATACTGATCGAAATAGTCGAGCCAGTTCAAAGAGTCGTAAGCAGCAACCAAAGACTGATACATACGCTCCTCGCTGATGAAATACTCGTCCATAGGCTCCGAAGAGTTATGCTTCACGGTAACGAAGTCCTTACCGCATGACGAGAGCAATACTACGATTGCGCTAAGTGCAAAAAATATCTTTTTCATAATCATCATTCGGTTTTAAATTAGAAAGTAAGATTTACACCAACCGAGAAGGTACGTGCCTGTGGATATACACCACGGTCAATACCCAATGAAGTACCACCTGATGAAATTTCAGGATCGAAACCATGATACTTGGTCCAAGTAATCAAGTTTTCAGCCATCACATAGAGACGGAGACGGTTCACGAAGAACTTTTTTGTCAAGTTGGCAGGAAGTGTATAACCCAAAGTGATGTTCTTTACACGGAGATAAGATCCATCGTGTACATAGAGGTCGGATACCTGCCAGTTGGTTGCATGACCCAATGCCAAGCGAGGATACTTGTTGGAAGTGCCTTCACCGGTCCAACGGCCCAACATCCAGCGTGGATAGTTACCTGAATATACGTCCGAACGATAAGTTGCGTCGAATACATCCGCACCGCTTACACCTTGGAAGAATACATTGAAATCGAAGCCCTTCCATGCTGCATTGAAATTCAAACCGAATGTCCAGTCAGGAGTACCGTTACCGATATTGGTACGGTCATCTGCTGTGATTTGTCCGTCACCATTCACATCAACGAAACGAACGTCACCCGGAACTGCACCCGGCATTATCAAACCACCGTCTTTATTGGTATAAGCATTTACCTCGGTCATGTTCTGGAATACACCGTCTGTCTTGTAACCGAAGAAGAACGGGAAAGGCTGTCCGTTTTGGGCACGTGTACCACCGCCGGAAATACCCTGAACACCATCAAAATCCAAATAACCGGTATCATTACCAAGGTTGGTCAATTCATTCTTCAAATAAGAGGCATTACCCTTCACCGAGAACACAGCATCAGAAATGTTCCACTTGTAACCCAATTCGAATTCAACACCCGAGTTCTTCATGTCACCTACGTTACCAAGAGGTTTTGTTTCACCTACATAACTTGGGATAGGCATTTCAATGATCATACCGTTAGTCTTCTTTACATAATAATCAGCAGAGAATGTCAACGCATTGTTCAAGAATGCAAAATCAAGACCGATATTTGTCTGTTCACTTTCTTCCCATTTCAAATCCGGGTTAGCCAAGCGTTGTGCTTTCGAACCGTTGTACTTGATTGCTGTCTTGCCAAGAAGAACATTGTTACCCATAGCAGTCAAAGATGTATAACCGAAATCGGCAATATTGTCACTACCGTTCTTACCCCAGCTGGCACGTACCTTCAAAGCATCAAACCATTCCGGACGGTCTTCCATGAAAGATTCCTTAGTCACATTCCAACCAACAGAAACAGACGGGAATACACCGTACTTGTTATTGGCACCGAAACGAGAGCTACCGTCACGACGAACAGTTGCCTGGAACATATACTTTTCATCATAGTTATAACTCAAACGAGCGAAGAGAGAAGACAAGGTATGTACGGTATAAGGGCCACCATATACACTATATTCTACGGTTCCATCAGTTATATTACCAGTTGCATAGTCGATAGAAGGTTTGTTTACATTCACCAAATGCCAACGGCTACCGCCCAACTGATTGCCTTTTGACTTGTATGCCGACTGGCCCAATACAACACCAAATGTATGTTTATCAATTGTCTTGTCGTAAGTCAAAGTATTTTCAATCTGCCATACGGTACTCTGTGCCTTGAATGCACTAGCGCTGGTATGTTCAGCCTTGTTGTTACCGGAAAGATAATACTTACTCTTTACTGCACTGTCACTACCCCAGAAAGAAAGGTCGGCACTGTATGAGAAATGATACTTCAAGTTGTCCCACAACTGCAAGTCCAATGCAAACTTAGGAACGAACTTATGTGACCAGTTCTGAGTAGGATACAATGACATCATAGCCAACGGGTTGTTCATTTCCTGATAAGTTCCTTCGTAACCAGCAATGGTATAAACGTTACCGTTTGCATCGCGCGGCAAATCATAACCCGCATATGTATTTACCATTTCTTCAGCCTTGGCACCGGTCAATGTCGGAGTCAACAACGGAGACATATACAATGCAGAACCCAAGATAGAACCGAATTCAGAGTTTTCGCTAACACCAGTACTATGTGTGCGCATATAAGCCAAATTCACGCTCAAGTCAAGTTTATTCAAGAAATTACGTTCCTTTGAAGCATCCCAAAGAATGTAGTTGGTATTCGAACGAAGAGTCAGACGATCGTAATTAGAATGTCCATAATTACCACCCACAATACCGTCTTGAGTATAGTAACCCATAGAAAGATAGTAATTCATCTTTTCGCCTGCACCACTTACGGTTACATCGTGGTTCATCACCGGTGCATTGTCATTGAACACCAATTCTTGCCAATCGGTACCGAAACCAGAAATCGCCTCACCGTTGGAATTTACCAAATGATACGGATCCGCATAAATAGGAGCAGAACCACCGTTCAGATATTTTTCATTCTGAAGAATGGCATATTCAGTAGCACTTGTTACATCGCGCTTCTTCCATGCACTTTGCCAACCGTATGAGAAATTATAGTTGACAGAAGCCTTTCCGATTTTACCCTTCTTGGTTGTCACCAAAACAACACCATTGGCAGCACGAGCACCATAGATAGCACCTGAAGCAGCATCCTTCAACACTTCAATACTTTCGATATCGCTCGGATTCACGAAATCAAGACCACCATCAATCGGCATACCATCCACCCCGAATAGCGGATCTGAATTATTAATGGTACCGATACCACGGATACGAACCTTTGGAGATGCACCCGGCTGACCGGAAGCAGAGGTTACATTCACACCGGCAGCCAAGCCTTTCAAAGCATTGTCCACACGAACCGGAGCTGTAGCTGCCAAATCATCTGCCGAAACCTTGGCAATGGAAGCAGTTACTACCGATTTCTTCTGAACACCGTAACCTACTACTACGACCTCATCCAATGTTTCAGTATCTTCCTTTAATATAATATTAAGAGAAGACTGAGCTTTCACTACCTGTGTAGCAAAACCGACAAACGATATTTCAATATTGGCACCCTGCTGAACATTCTTCAGTTCAAAGTTACCATTGAAATCCGTAATCGTACCATTAGAAGTACCTTTTTCTAAAACACTCGCACCGATGACTGCTTCACCGGCAACATCCTTTACAACTCCTTTCACGGTAATCGACTGAGCGAACATACCGACTGAAAAGAAGAACATCAGAGCTACGGATAGCAGACATCTGAACGTCCATGCTTGTTTCGAATTGTTTTTCATAAATATAATATTAAGGTTAATAAATTTTTGTCCGACTTTCGTCAATTACAAATTTAAAAGAATCTGTAGCAAGGTGTATATAGGAGTAAAGTATACAAGTAAGCTAATCAAAAACTTATTTCATTATTATTCAACGATTTACAAAATTACAAAGTAAATATTCGGTAAACCTAAAATCAAATAAAAGGAAACTTTAAATACCCAATAGTCTTATCATCCGTTTAGCAATGATGTATCTGAATGCGGAAATGGCACTCCATGTATATGGATATCAGCAGAAAGTGAAGATAGTGATGAAGTGAAGATAAATAAATTGTCATTGATGAAAAAGCGAGCCAAATCGGCTGATAAAACAGCAAATAAAAAATGCCAAAGCATTTCAGATATTTCATCAAGAGAAAATAAAAAATCTCCTTGAGCTTTTTAAAATTCGTCAAGACGTTTTTAAAAAAGCTCAAGGAGTTTTTAAGCAATTGGTTATACGCCTTATCAATTGGAGTATAAATTTAATCTAACGCAAAGTACTACAGGAACTTAGCTTATTTTCAGACATGTTTTTTCCCTAAAAAACGGACAGTCTCTGCAAACTTTTCTTTCGGAATGATTGCCTTGTTACGAACCCTCATCCGATTGTTATAAACAGTTTGTGGAGAGCAATGTAGGAACTCTGCAATCTTCACACTATCGTTGATACCCAAACGCACCAAAGCATAGATACGCAGTTCCGTATTCAAAAGTTCCCCCGATTTCAGCACAATCTGTTCTTCCGGCCTCAACAAAGCATTGAAATCACTCACAAAATCCGGATATACATGCAGGAAGATGGCATCAAAGTTCCTGTAGAACTCCTTCAACTCGTTATGAGCCATGGTCGGAGTGTCCGTCAATGCTTTAGCTTCATCAATCTGCTTTGCCTTAATCTTACGGTTGATATTCTTGCGATATTCATCCAACTTGCTGATGTAATTGGAGCATAAGGAAAATACATAGCCGATGTATTCTTCCTTTACATAGTTCGATTCACGTAACTGGTCGTTCACATCCTTCAGTTCGCCATTCAAAGAATGAAGATTCTCATTGGCTTCTTTCAATTGTCTTTCCGCTTCCGACAAGTCCCGGATATTGTGATTCAGCACCTCGTTCATTTCATGTAACTTGGATCGAGAAATAGCCAATTGGCGCAATTTCTGATAAATATAAGCAATGGCAATCAGAAGAATGATGGAAAGTAAGCTCACTACCAATAGGTAATGACGAATACGGGATTCCTGGGAACTGACTATCTTCTGATATTCCGCATGGATCTTATTGATAGTCATCGCAATCCCCGTAATACGGACACGGTTCTTGAAATAGACAGCATTGTTCAGACAGTAATTGACGTATGCATACGAACGGGGAACATCTCCCAATTCAAACAAGTAAGCTCCCAACTCCTCCAAGGAAGCAATATCTTTATTACACGAAACCACATCCGCTATCGCAGAATAGGCCAGATATTTCATGTAATTGTCCATGTCATTCAAATCCCGATAGATGGAGCCTAAGATATAGGCATTCATGGCATCATACCGAC
>CALBKP010000079.1 GCA_937895825.1 uncultured Alistipes sp.
GCTGCACCGTGTCGCCATAGTTACGCACAAGGCCACGACCCGAGTGCGAGATAAGCGAATAGTCGGCATTGAAACGTGCCGCCGTGAGTGCAGCGTAGGTATAGCGGCAATTCTCGGTCTCGGGGCGGAAGGGCTCACTTCCCGAAGCACTCTCCGTGCCATAGCCACACGTTAGCGAGTCGCCGTAGAACTCTATATGACGTGGACACTTAAGGTCGTCCGTGGGTAGTAGCTCACCCTCGGTAGTGACGGTATGGAGCGTGATGCGTCCCTGCTCCGCCTCGGTAGCCTTCTGTATGCGCACCGTGTGCTCACCATCGGCCGCAGGGTCATTGAAAAGCACGAGCGTAACGTGCTCGCCCTCAGATACGAGCTTAGGCTGATCAACACCATCAACCCAGTAGTTTAGATAGTTACGCTTCGTGTCACTAAGCTCCACGGCGAGGTACGTGCCACGAAAACGAATATCAACATATACACCGCTCCAGTCGAACGACTGTGAGCCATCATCCGCAATCATCGTACGGCCCACAACACGAGCAGGCGACTCAGTGATCGTTGTAGTAGTCATACCATCACCACAGCTGCTTAGCAGCGAACATAGTAGAGTCAAAATAAGAAGTTTTTTCATTAGATAAAATCACCATTAAGCGTTACACCTTTAGCAAAGGGATTGATAATCTTGTCGATAGCCACGGCACACTCCAAGCGTGTAGCGTCGCGCTGAGGGTCAAAGTTTTCCAATCCCCATTCAGCCCACATAGCAGCCGTTACCGAGCCGTGGTCTATTATATCCTGTATGGTAACGTTACGCTGCTCCATGATATGCGGAATCTCGGCATCAAACATGTGCAAGCCGCGCGAAAGCTCATCGAGCGTAACAGGCTCATCGGCACGGAACCATGTCTGGTTCTCCCAGCCCACGGTCATACCCACACTCTCCATAATACCCGTAACGCCGACACGCTGCAAAGCACCAAAGTGAGGATCTGTTGCAGGCAAATCGAGGAATGGCAACAGATAGCCACCACCAGCTAAGACCTCGCGCTGCACATCGCGCACAGCAACCTCACGTGGCTCGATACCCTGCTTCACAGCCAATGCTGCCACGATGCCTGCCGCCTCGCCTATCTGCATAACAACGGGCTGTAGACGTGTAGAGCCATTAACAATGTTGCTCACCGAGATTGACTTCTCGGCCACAATCAGACCATCAACCTCCTTGGGAAGCAACACGCCCATAGGCAAGCCATACGATGGGACCGAGTGGAAATAGAGGTTGGGCAGTGCCTCCCAGCCAGTATAGCGTGTATGGTGCTGGTCCACAGGATAGTCACCAACTCCAATAGCCGTGCGATAGAGCGTATAGTCGTATGGGTGAGTGATATGGTTTAACACAAATCGCACCTCACCCTCCGTGCGTCGTGACTCACGGTGATAGGGCATGAGCGGCATAAGATCCTCTGTCGGGAACTCATCATCAGCAAGATACAACGTATTAAGACCTAACTCCTTCTGTATGAAGTAGAGGAAACATAGCGAGTGGTGCTTGGCACGAGCCACGGCTTCCGCACGCTCCTCATCGTTCATCTCAATCATATCAACATAATAGTCGTTACCCTCGATTGGCCAGTTGATCATTATCTTACCATTAGGCAGACGACCGTATGTCATCATCATCTGTTTAGACCACAGACGATTAGCCTCCTTTGGAGTGCGACAGATGGGGTTATCGCACGCACAAGCAAAGAGCGTTGAGTCGTAGTCCACAGGGCGCTCGATGGTCATATCTCGGCCATAATCCTTCAATACCATAACCATCGTGAGGTCCTGGATGATGTCGTTGGCCTCCTCCGGAGCGATATCCTCGCCCGTAGCGTGGCGGCTCTCCATACCTATATCGTACTTCACGCCCAACTCCGCAGCCACATCACCGAGTTCCGTGCCGTCGATAATCACCTCGCAGAGCACCGTCTGACGACCCTCAGCGCCATCTACCGTTATACGCCAGCCATCCTCCGCACGCTCGATAACGGCAACCTCTGTATCGAATTTAACGGTGAGATTCTCCTCGCGCTCAGCCATATTGCTAAAGATACGTGCACCCACACTCGGCTCAAACAATAGGTTACTTACCCAGCCGGTCTTAAGAGCCTGAGCACCTCCATAGTATGCCTCAAGCGAGTCGCGCAACTCACCCCACATACCACCACGCAGACGGTAGTTACCATCCGTGGCACTCACGCCTGCCGACGTGAGCATGCCGCCCAACCATGGGCCCTGCTCCACGATAAGCGTCTTAGCACCACAACGAGCCGAACGAATACCTGCCGTAGTACCACTCACACCACCACCAACGATTACAACATCGTATTTCTCACTTGTCGCGCTACCACACGCAACCATAACTACCATAGCCACAAGGGCTACAGTGATATTTAAGATTCTCTTCATCGGTAATTTATTACAAACTGATATTTTGCGTATAACGTCGTCCAAAGCTATCCGTAGCACTCACCTCCACCTGCTTTGCACCCTCGGGTATAACTACACGGTAGAAGTGGTCGGCAGCAGATGGGTAGACGTAAGGATGATCCAACTTCTCTCTGTCGGCATACATCACACGTGCCTGAGGGTCGTAGGCAGTAAATCTCTCCATCTCCTGTGCTTTGCCGCCATCAAAGCGTGCCTCAATCTTCCAATTATCATCCGCGGCCCAAACATTGGCAACGACCTGCCCCTCAAACTCGGGATACTCCGCACCCGCATATACAACCATCTGATGGTCAGCATCGCAACCCGTAGACTTATAGTACCACGTAACCTCGTCGCCATCAACCTCAAAGACACCATATCCACGAGGTGTGCCATCCGTACAGAGCGTTCCCTGCCACCAAGCACCACTCAGCGCGGGGATGACGTGCTCGTAGAGACTATCGGTGATAATCTGGTTGTAGGTCGTGTGCGTATGTCCCGAGAGGATATGAGCATTGTATGGTGCTAACATACGGTGTAGCTGCGGTGCGTTTGTCATCACGTTGGCGATGTTATCGTAGCTAAACTGCTGACGATCCCTCGCCTCGCACGTCGTGGGGATATGCAAGATAACGAACAGCGTCGAGCCCTCCTCCACGTAGCTCAAATCCTTCTCCAACCAAGCGAACTGACGCTCGTCGAGGTAGCCGATGTAGAAGTAGTCACGGCCGATATAGAAGTTATCATTGAGCACCACATAGTGCGCCTTACCCACGTTGAAAGAGTAGCACACAGGACCAAAGGTCTGCTCCCAGAGACGTGTAGAAGTCTCGTGCGAGCGGCTATAAAGGGTCATATCGTGGTTACCCGGCGTGCTGAAGAAGTCGAGGCCTGACGTTGTAGCCACCTCGTTATACTTGGGATAGAACGTGTGGTCGTACGATATCACATCGCCACAGCAGATGCCGTGGAATGGGATATCATAGCCCTCCACCGTCTTACGGATATCAGCCATACCCTCACTGAGCATGGGGAACTCCTTCTCATGCCATATCTGCGGATCGGCAATAACCACAAAGCCATGGTGCGTATCATCCTGCTCCTTGCGTACAAGCTCAAAGTCATAGCTCGCTCTACCCTCCTCCTTCGTTAGCCAAAACTGCGGAACGCTATGCTTCGAAGCTACGCCATAGCCCGAGGGTATAGTGATATATACTAACGAGTTATCCACAGACGACAACAACTCAAAACGGCCATCAGCATCGGTCACAGCAAAACTCTCGCCATCGGTCACAACGACCTGGGCAATACCCCTACCATTACACTTTACCGTACCATTGAGTGTCTCTACACCCACAGCCCACGCCACGCTACACAACACAAGCGCAACTCCAAGCAACAAGATACGCTTCATAACTATTTCTCCATCTTTTGTTTCAACTCCTTGAGCAAGCACTCACACTTATACAAGCCACGGGGCACATGGAAGCAACCCTTCCACTTACCGCCCTTGAGCGTGAGTAGCACCTCACCACGACGGTTCAGGTAGCCGTACCACTCGGGGTGCTCCTCATCGCGGAAGTGCGACCATGTATAGTCGTGTAACCTCTCGAACCACTCCTTACAACGCTCATCGCCCGTAAGCAGATAGCCCTCCAACATTGCAATAGTTGACTCGATATGTACCCACCAGAGCTTCTGATCCCACTCCAACTGCTGAGGAGGACAGCCCTTGCGATCCATAAAGTAGAAGATGCCACCATGCTCCTTATCCCAGCCAAAATCGAGAGTCTTGAGACCAATCTCCACAGCCTTCTCAATAAGGGCCTTGTCACCACGACGACGTGCCAAATCCATCACAAACCACATAGTCTCGAGCGTATGACCAGGGTTGATAAGACGACCATCGAACGTGTCGCTAAGCGTACCATCGGCGTTAATATGCTCCACAACCAGACCCAACTCGGGACGATAGAACGTATTCATCACATCGCCCAATGCCTTATCGATAGACTCCTCAACAACAGCAGGATCCATCAAATGCTCAATCTCGAGAAGGAGGTTGCAAAGAATCATTGACGGTGCCATCGCACGCATATCACGCGAGCCAGCGTGCGCTTTGCTCCACTGTGCCTTAGGGTTATCCCAACGCTCCAAGATATGCTGGAACGTACGGCGTGTAGCCTCGGCATAACGCTCCTCGCCCGTAGCCTTATGCAGCTGAGCAAATGCCATTGTCGCGAACGTGTATGAGAAGATGTTGTAGGGATCAACCAGCGGTTTACCATCGCGCGTGAGGGCGAAATACCAGTTGAAGTCGCCATCGTGGCCATACTTGAGCATAAACTCTGCACCCTGGCGAGCACACTCCAACCACTCTGGACGGATACCCTCCTTGTTGCAAAGCATCGAGAAGAGCCACACCTCGCGCCCCTGCAACCACATAAACTTATCGGTGTCGAAGACCGAACCATCACGGTCGAGGCAGGTAAAGTAGCCACCATACTCCTTATCCTGCGAGTGCTCCAACCAGAAGGGAAGCACGCGCTCATGGAGCTCATCGTGATATTGCTTAATCAAAGCATCTATATTCATCATCTTTTCTATTCTTTTAATATTTATTCTATATCTGTATATCTCTAAACTTTCTTACGTAGCACTCTTCGCCAATAGACTATAACTTCTCACCGAGGAAGTACTCGCGATAGCGGTCGAAGAGGTGGTGTGCCGAGGTGTAGCTCGATTGCGGCGAGAGGAAGTGTGAGAACTCGAACGTGATAGCCTTATCGTAGCCAGCACGCGCTGCTGCCTCGAGTTTCATACGCAACTTCTCGAACTTAATAGGCAAAAACTTGATGGGCATATCCCTATCGAATGTCTCGGCATTTGTCCAGCACTCCATGCCATAGCGATCAGCGAGGCGCTTGTTCACCTCGAAGAAAGCATCTAACTCGTCGTAGTCGATATGTCCATCCTGGAACGCCACGGCATCAACAGCGCCCTGTATGCCAGCAAATATCTCGTCCCACTCGCGCTCATGGTCAGCCACCGACACAGCATCCTCCTTCGATAGCGACGACGAGGCGGCCAACACAGCCTTCTTGCCATCGATCCACGGCGAAATAAGTGTGGGCATACCACCCGACACCGCCTTGCAGTGCTCACCCTGCTCGCGGAATGCCTCGATAACGCCCTTCGTGCGGCGCGAAATCTCGCCGCTAAGGTACCAGCCACCAAACGACTTGTGGTACTGGCCATAGTTCTCCCACACCTCGTCTATCACATAGCGGTTATACTCCGTCTCCTTCGACATATCGCCCGTATCCCAGTAGTGTCCCGAGTCGTAGAGGCCGAAGTAGAACTTCATGCCATGCTTGTCGGCAAGGCGCAAGAATAGGTCGAGCAGATCGGTCGAGGGCTTATAGCAACCCTTACCGATAAGATATTTCGATGGGTAGGTAATAAACTTACGGTATCCCGAGCGAATCATAATAACTGTGTCGATGCCAATCGAGCGCATATTCGCAAAATCGGCATCCCACTCCTTCTCGCCCCAGTTCTGGTGCGGGATGTCGTGGCTAATCTCATCGAGAAATGTTCCTGTAATTTTCATCTTTTATCTCGTTTTATGACTTCCAATAGTAATTCTTACGTGTAAATGGATAGGTCACCGCAATCACCAGCAGTGCAAAGAGCACTCCGCGGCCAAAGCTACACCATGGCGAGAGATGTCCAAACTTGTCGATCAACGGCAGCAATCCCACAAGCGCAGCGATGGGGGTAATTAAGTATCCCGAAGCGGTATATGCAAACATGGGATTTGCTCCACAGGCCTCCAGAGCACGGAAGCGTATGCCAAAGCGAAGCTCCAAGGCGAGGGCTGCAACAAGTACAAACGATGCTAAACCTCCCGTTACGAAGAAGTAGCTCACCGTGGCGTGATCCTTCTTGATACCACCCTCCAAAGGCTCAGCCACAAGGCCTATGAAGAAGAGTACAACGCCTACGGCAAAAAGAGCCTTAAGCAGTGGCTGCTCAGTAGTTTTGATGTCTCGTAGCACCACGCCCGCAACAGCTGCAACAACGCCACAGATAACGACCGTAGCACCCACCTCACGTACAAAGAGTCCCCACATCGTAGCACCAATCATCACACCCATCAACATCACAACTATAGCCGTGAGCCACGTCGAGCGGCGATCTACGGTCTGCACCTCTGAGGTACTCGACAGCATAGCCTTATGTATAATGTCGCCTGCAAATGTACCTGCAAGTACCAAGCATAGATACTTCAAGAACTCGAAGCGGAAGAGCCACTCGGCAGGAGTCTGCTGCCACAACCACTGACACCACGACCCATCGACCGACGAGGCCATCTTTAGTAGTACAACAGCACCAATGATGGCAATACGCATCACCCATGAGTTGCGTGTAAACCACCACAAGAGGGTTGCAAAGAGTGCCATAGATGCCAAGATAAGTATGATAATGTCGCTATGATACAACGACACATCGACACCAAACAGCGGCTTATAGAGCATCGTAACAACCACCAACACAGCACATCCTACCCAGTTAAGCAGACTATTCTTGCGCTTATCCATATTGGGCACACGGACAAACATCATAAAGAACAGTAGCCACACGCCGAGTGTTGAAAGCGCAGCAACCCACCCATCAACCGACTGGATGAGTCCCATGCGCGTATTACCCAGTATGATGGCAAACATAGCCAACCAGACGAAGCGGTGTAGCGCACTGCCCGTAACGTTTAGCCAATTTGCCCCCTTCTGTTCACGACGACGTAGCGCCAGAGGCATAGCTGCGCCCATCGAGAAGAGAAAGAACGGGAATACGAGGTCTACCCACGTGATACCTGGCACCTCTGGGTTGAAGGCAAAGGTGGGAGGTGGCAGCTGGGCATGAAACATATATGCAGGAAGTTCCGCGTGCCAGAACATCTGTCCCGAAACGACCATACCTATAATTGCCAATGCCCTCAATACATCAATAGCAGCTACCCTCTTCATAATTCAATCTATTACTTACGCAAATACTTCATCTTCTTTAGGTAGTCGACCCAAATCTCATACGCCGCGGGATGGAGGTGGATACCATCCTTCGTTAGTTCCTCGCGCACCTCACCCTTATCGTTGTGCAAAAGCGAAGCGATATCAACCCATACTGCCAGACCATCATCGCAGAGAGCCTTGTATCGCTCGTTGAGCTCGTCAACGAGTCTCTGCTTACCCGCAGCATAGGGGTAAGCCAAGACATCGTTATTAGGTGTGATGACGCTCTGAAGATATACAACGCAGTGTGGTGCGCGCTCCCTGGCCATAACAAGCATCTTGCGAACATTTTCCGCAACTTCCTCAACGGAACGGTTGCCCGAGATGTCGTTAACACCAACCATAAGGAATATCTTCGAAGGCTCGGCATCGAGAATCTCGGGTAAGCGAGCAAGCATGCCTGGCGTAGTATCACCACCTATGCCCAAGTTAATCATATTGCGCTCATTGGTAAGATAACTCCACCAGCCCTGCTCTGTGATGCTATCACCCAACCAGATGGTAGCACCCGTGGGAATGCCAGCCTTGCGGTGGGCAGCCAAACGACAATCGTAGTAATCGCCGAAGCCCGACTGCGCCATCATCGGACACGCCATAAGAAGTGCAAAAGCAGCAACAATCAAACGCTTCATAATATTGTTACGTTATAGATTAAAGTTCCGACTTAACCTGATCGATACCAGCCTTGGCGTAATCCCAAGTATTAGCCTTCTTAAGGTGAATCATATCGAAGAGGAAGTAACCGTCGCATGCGTCGTAGCAAGCCTTTACCGAGTTGGTAATTGCCTCGTACTCCTGCTCATCGGTGTAGTTATCGCTATAATCCCAGTTACCTACATCGGGGCCACCACATACCAAAGGACAATCATCGTTAGTGTACTTCATAGCCAACTGGCAGAAGCCCTGCATAGTCCACTCCGTCGAGCCGTAGACGCTACCTGGCGATGCATAGGCACCGATGAGCATGTGGTCCATAATGTCGGCATAACCGTAGTTCTTATAATCGCGTGTTGCCCAGCGTGGGAACGCCGCAGCGGTATCGAAGTTGGGGCTTGCCCAGTTAACACCACAATCGTAGTAGGTGCTATACCATCCACCCACATATACGCCAAACTTAACCGTAGCATTCACCTCTCGCACCGCCTCCTTAGCCATTGTCATAAAGTCGTGGATAGCCTTCACGCGGAACTCCAACCACTTCTTTAAGTGCTTATGCTCGTAGGGCATATCGGCATTGATAGTACCAGTGAAACCAGCGGGAAGAACATCCTTATTGAAATCTACCTCCTCGCCAACATACTCCTCGAAGGCAGCCAACGTAAGCTCCGAGCAGTCGCTCATCATCGAGTCGAAACGACCACGGTCGAGGATGATACCATCCAACTCATCATACGCCGCCAAATCCTTCAAAAGCTCGCATATATAATTCTGCACCTCGGGGTTGTGGGGATTAAAGAAGAAGGTCGTCTCGCTGCTATCAAGCGTATTCACGAAACCATCCTTCGTATTGAGCGTCGTTGCCCAATCCTTCTTCGAGCTGTCGCGCACCAAGACACCCTGTGCACCGAGGCTCGACTCATTACCACCGACCATAGTGTTGAAGCCTGCGTGGATACGTAGGCCAAGCTCATGACCAATCTCAATGAAAGCACCGAGGTAATCCCAGTCGGCCGTACGCGTGTACTTGCCATAGCCGCCATTACCCCAAGCTCCAAGCCATGCTACCTGGTCACAGTTGTCACTCTCAAAGAGCACATCGCCATTTGTGGGACGCACATCGACAACCACATCAGTAAAGCCAGTCTCCTTTGCGAGTGTAAGATCACGGCGGATGTTATCCTTGCTATTAGCAAAGTCTGGGAAGTTTGCCGCAGCATCCACCCATATATACATAGGATTTGTCACGGGACCAACGGGCTCGGGCTCATCAACGGCCGTAGTCGTCATCTTAACAGAGCTCATAGCCACATCTTCGCCCTTACGCACAGCGGCGTAGACATTATACGAGGTCTCCTCATTGAGCTCCTCGATACGATACTGACCACTCTCAGTGGCACTCACCTTAGTACCCTTAGAGATGATATCACCGGCCGTAAGTATCACATCGTCCTCCTCGGTCTCGATGCAGAAGTAGGCACACTCCTCGGCATTTGTAGGTGTAATGGTAAACTCCAAGGCATTACTCTCAGTGGCAACTGCCTCAATCTTCACACCTGGCATAGGCTTCACATCGGGACGATCAGGGAAGTCAAACACGGGTGACTTGCTCTCGGTACAGGCAACCATCGTTGCTACCAGGCCGACAAAAAATAGTAGCTTTTTCATAATAACTTGTTTTTACGTTTAATTTGGGCCCATAGCCCCGATCAAAGGGCTATGGGCAAACATGGATTACTGAGCGATACAGTCGAACTGGATACAGCCCGCATAACCATTACAGAACATGAAGTATGCATACATGAAGTAACCATCCTTCGTTACATGCAACTTAACATCCTGGATAGCACCAGCGTTGGTACCGTCGTTGGCACGACCACCATAGATACCGTAGCCACCATCACCACGATCAAGCGCATATACCACGCAGTCGGGATCGAGCGAAGCGTCGAGCTCTAGCGAACCGGTGAAGGTCTGAGGATACTTAGCCTCCATAACCCACATACCGCCTGCAACACCCCAAGTAAAGAAGGTCTCCATAGTAGCACCAACGTACTTGATACCATTGAACTCAACAGCATCAACAGCCTTCATACCCTCGTTATTGGTGAGTACACCCTGGATATAGGTCTGCGCCTCGTTTGTAGCGCCATCTACCCAAGTGAGCTTGTTCATCGAATAACCGCAGGCAAGGAAGTCCGAGTAGGTGTCGGTGCCAAGGCGGATAGCATCGCCATTGGTCCAACCGCCAACGCCAGAAATCTGGCACCAGTAGGGCTGCATGCTCTCCGTCACACCACCCTTAACGGTCCAGGTTAGTGTTGATGTTGAGCCTGTCGATGTCCAGCCGCAGTATGCCGCCTGCACGGTAGCATCGCCATAGACATCACCCCATACAGAGATGTGGTCGCCATAGACATCCGTTGTGGCATACTCAATAAAGAGCTCAGGCGTAGAGTTGATGTCACGCATACGCCATACGCGGAACATACCACCATCATCGGGGACACGGTTGTTGATGACAAGGTGACCCTTATGATCCGAAGTCATATAATAGTTCGACGTAGCACCCTTAATCGAGCCGAGGTTGAGAGTACCAACAGGAGTACCCTTCTTGGCATCGACGATGATAGGATCCTCGCCACGAGTGTTAAGGATGAGATAATCATCCGTAGCGGCGATACCCGTAGTCATATCGAGTGTCGTTACGCCCAAGCTTGAGAGCTTAGCAGTCCAGAGCATCTTAGCGCTCGCGGGACGGATACCCTCCGCAACACGTGCGGGCTCTGTCTGCTGCAACAACCACTCACGGCTTGTAACGCCATCCTGAGCAATCACCGTGAACTTCTTAGGCTCCTCGGGAGAGCACCAGAAGGCTGTAGTCGCGGGATCGGGAACGATCTTAGCGTGGGGCGAGAGGACAACATCAGCAAAGACATTCTGCAACTCGTTGAAGTAGATAAGCGATGCCGTAGCACCCGACTTGTCAATCACGGCAGAGAGACCGAGCGAAGGAATTGAGAAGCTCTCAATGTCACAAGCCTTACTCTTAGCAAGTGTAGCACGGATCTTCCACTCACTCTTCTGCTTCTTCTGGTCGGTAAGTGTCACGGTATAGGTCTGTGTAAGATCTATCGTCGTGAGCTTAGGCTCCAAATAGGCATTGTCGTCGAGGTTGAAGTGTACCCACACCTTTGTGTAGTCCTCCAACTTCTGTACGTTATCTGACTCTACGGGTAAAGTGTAAGGAACCTGAATGGTAATCACACGCTTCTCATAGTCAATCTCGCTGGGGAAGCCCGAGGTATCGGCCGTATGATAACCCTCCCATGTAGGATATACGGTCAAGTTATTGATACCCTTGTTGGCTACTGCCGGAAGAAGCACCTCCGGCTCTTGGCACGCCGTGAGTGATACCACGGCGGCCAGAACTATCCAAAATATACTCTTTTTCATACTCTTCGCATTTTAGAAATTCCACTCGGGGAACTGTTGAATGGCATTGTTGTTACGCAACTCTGCATCGGGAATAGGAAGACGATACATACGGTTGAGGAACTTACGATCCTCACCATCGGCATCAACATACTGATAGCGGTAGCCCGAGCCCTCCTTAGTAATCTTCAAACCGTGAACACGGTAGCCAGTGTATGCCTCCTCCGCGAGTCTCCAGCGACGCATATCCCACCAGAGGTGACCCTCGTATGCAAGCTCGATCTTACGCTCGTGAACAAGAGCTGCAAAGAGATCATCTCCCGTGAGCGAGAGGTCGGTAGGCAAGCCTACACGGTCGCGAATCTGCTTGATATAACCCATAGCAGCACCGTCGTTACCCAAGCGGTACTCTGCCTCTGCCAAGTTGAGCAACACCTCACCCAAGCGCAACTCTACCCATGCCGAAGTAGATGCAACATTTGTGAGGTCGGTATTCTCCTCCTGACGGAACTTACGCATATAGTATCCCGTAACGGTCTTACCATAAGGATAGGGCTCAACACCATAGTCTACGTATGTACCATACTGACCATCAACGCAGCACTCAAGCTCAACGCCCTTCCACTGAGCTCCATTATAGAGGATGGTAGCAGCGAAACGGGGCTCGAGCTGCTCGTAAGGAGGATACTCCGTAGTACCCTCGGCAGTGTGCCACTTCTCCCAGTCTACCTTAGTACCATCCTTTGCCTCGTAGCTCTCGACCATCTCCTGAGTAGGAGCTGCACCACCAGCCGTAGTGTACTCGTGGTACATACACATATAACGATCCCAATAGTGGTTAGGGCCAGTTACGAGGTAGTTGAACTCGAGGATAGACTCGAGGTTACCACCCTTAGTAGCCTCCTCGTAGGTAGGAGCCAAGGTGTAGCCGAGCTTCAATACCTCCTCACCTGCGGCCTTAGCATCGCTCCAACGCTCAGCATAGAGCATAGCACGCGAAAGCATTGCATAGGCAGCACCCTTCGTTACGCGACCACTATTCTGCGAGTTCCACTGCTCGGGCAAGTTCTCGGCGGCAAACGTAAGCTCGTCGTAGATATACTGCCAAGTATCCTCAGCCGAGGTAAGTGGCGTATTCTTCACAGTCTCCGAGAGCTTGTTGAAGATGATGATCTCGCCACCGTGACGCTTAGCAAGCTGGAAGTAGAGGAAGGCACGGAAGAAGCGAGCCTGAGCCTCGTAGAGTGTATTAACCTCCTCAGAATATGTCGAATAGTTATTCATAGCGGCCAAGAACTCGTTGATGCGACGGATGCGCTCGTAAGTATTTGACCAGCAGTCGAGCATACTACCGTTGCTTGACATAGTCTCGGGGGTGAATACATAGTGGTTCGAGTCACCAGCACGGTTACCCAAGATGGGTGAGCCATACTTGAACGTGTCGGTAAGACCCTCAGTCAAGTTACCCTGGAACTGCTGATCGCCAAACTGACCGTAGAGTGCGATGTACTCGTAGAAGTTATTTACATAAAGGTCGGTAGCCTCCTGAGACTCCCACGCCGACTTATCCGACACTTGATCGGTAGGCGTAAGCTCCAACCAGTCGTTACAACTCACAAATCCGAGAGCTGCGAACGACATTAACAGTATAGAAATTTTCGTTTTCATAGTTTTCTTAAGTCTTCTTTAGTTCGGATTAGAGTGTAATATTCAAACCTACCGATACCACGCGCTGCTGTGGGTAGTAACCGTTGTTCACGCTTGGCAACTCAGGATCGATATTGTACTTGCTCAAGTAGCTCAATGTAAAGAGGTTCGAGCCCTCGACATATACGCGCAACTGGCGAATACCAATCTTCGATGTCCACTTCACGGGGAGTGTATAGCCGAGCTGGGCGGTCTTTAGACGTAGGTAGTCACCCGAGCGATACCAGTGTGTCGAAGAGTGAGCGTTGTGCGAGCTCGACGCAAGTGACAAACGTGGGAAGTCTGCATCGGGATTCTCAGGAGTCCAAGAGTTCTCAACGAGGTAGCGAGGTGAGTTACCATCGTGATAGAAGGGCTTTGTCATAGATGTATTATCCATGATACCACCGTCGTAAACACCTGTCAATGCTACGGTTGAGCCGAGAGCACCCTGCAACAAGAAGTTAAAGTCTATACCCTTCCATGCGAGGTTAAAGGCCAAACCTCCGGTGAACTTAGGATAGATACTTGTACCTACGTAACCGCGATCCTGCTCGTATGAGATCTTACCATCACCATTGCGATCGATATACTTGATGTCACCCACGCGCACGGGCTTACCAACCATCGTAGGAGAGTTCTGAACCTCCTCCTCGCTCTGGTAGAGACCATCGGCGATGAAACCGATAACCGAGCCAACCTCCTTACCTGTTAGCTTCTGGTAGTCAGGAGCATTAGCAGCATCGCCCGAGTAGAGCAACCAACGACGCTTAGCGTACGAACCCATCAAACGGATACCGTATGTAAACTCACCCTTACGGTTGTTGTGCGAAAGGGTAACATCGAAACCGCGAACATCCTGCTTATTCTTATTCTCCCAAGCGGGGAAGTAACCACCAACAGAGGGAGGATATGAGCCAGAGGCGCTCGAGAGCATATCATACTTATATGTATAGAAAGCATCGGCCTCGATACCGAGCAAACCACCCCAGAACGTTGCATCGACACCGATGTTGTAGTTCAAGTTCTTCTCCCAAGTGATGTTGGGGTTAGCAACCGATGTGGTGTAGATGCTCTGCTGACCCTGACCGCCAATAACAACTGCGTTACCATCAGAGATAGACATAGCGTTGAGGTACTGGAATGCCGATACTGCTGATGTACCGGTAAGACCGATACCACCACGGAGCTTAAGGTTGTCAACCTTATCCGAGTTGAACCAGCTCTCCTCCGAGATACGCCAACCAGCCGAAGCTGCAGGGAAGAAGCCCCAACGCGAACCATTCATACCAGAGAAGAGGTATGTACCATCATAACGACCCGAGAGCTCAACGTAGATGCGGTTGTCGAAATCGTAGTTAAGACGAGCTACAAGACCCACCTGACGTGAACGTGCGCTTGTACCACCGATAGCACGCTTGTCGCTCGACTGGTCACCGAAGTTAAGCTCGGGCAAGTTCTCGAACAAGAGGTCATACATACGGCCATAGTGGTTGTTGCTCTTGTGGTCACGAGTCTCAAGAAGTACCAATGCTGCAACACGGTGCTTCTTCTTAAAGGTATTGTCATACGAAAGTGAGGTCTGCGTGATACCATAGTATGTATAGTACGAAGCCTCCTGAAGTGAGTTCTCAGAACCGAGACCCGAATAGGTGTTGCTCACCGTATAGTTGATATCGCTGATATAGCCATTATCATCATACGAGAAGCCAGCCAAAGCCAAGTCATAAGGTGTAGAGAACGACTTTGTGTGCTGGAAAGTCATATCGTATGAAGCGAAGAACTTAGCCGAAAGACCCGTTACCCAAGGTATATCCCAACGCAATGAGAAGTTAGGCTGAATGTACGTCGCACGGCTCTTGTATGTACCAGACTCCTCATATGCCGCTACGGGGTTAACGGTAGCCGAAGCAGTAGGCGTAGCTGTGTGATACTCAACACCGTCGATTGTCACCTTCTCGGGAACGTAGGGGTGAACTCGCATAGCTTGCTGAGGCACGTTGTTCCAAGCCGAAGGATCAGCCGAGTATATAGGCTGGTCGTGATCCTGGATACGGCCTGCGATACCCATCTCGAACGTAAGGTTGCGAGCAATCTTTGCCGAGAGGTTCACACGTGCATTATAACGGCGGAAGTTGAAGTTGTCAACATTACCCTTCTGGTCATACATACCTACTGAAGCGAAGTAGTTCATCTTATCGTTACCACCCGTTGCCGAGATGTTGTGCGACATGTTTGTACCTACGCCAAATACCTTGTCATACCAGTTGGTATTACCCCAACCATCCTCCTCGTTGATCATCTTCTGAACAACATCGGCAGTAAAGATAGGCTGCTGACCATCAAGTTCCAACGCCTTATTATACCAGTAAGCATAACCAGGACCATCGAGCAACTCCATGGGGTTGGCATTTGAGCTGACACCATAAGAGCCCTTATACGAGATGGTCGACTCGCCCTTAGTACCGCGCTTAGTGGTAACGATGATTACCGTATTACCATCAAGACCGTACACAGCAGCTGCAGATGCATCCTTAAGGATTGAGATTGACTCGATATCCTCGGGGTTAATCTGGTTGATCTCACGGGGTACACCGTCAACGATGTAGAGCACCGACTGACCACGTACCATGATAGATGAACCATCGGCACCAGGCTGACCAGATGTCTGCACAGCAGTAACACCAGCAACACGACCAGCCAACATATTCGTCACGTTACCCACAGGTGCCTTCTCGAGCTCTACGCCCGAGATCTGCGAGATAGCCGCCGTTACCGAAGCCTTCTTCTGCACACCATAACCAACGACCACGACATCCTCGATTTGCTCGGCAGCACTCTTAAGCACAACGTCGTAGTTCGTAGCCGACGTAACGGTGAGGGTCTGAGTCTCGTAGCCGAGGAACGACACCTGAATCTCGCTACCAACCTTCACGTTGTAAAGTGTGAACTTACCATCAACGCCTGTTGCAGCACCATTATTTGTGCCTACGACAACGACAGTTGCACCGATAATCGGAGCCTTCTCCTCGTCAACAACAGTACCCTTGATGGTGCTTTGTGCCCAAGCTGTGCTTGGACTCAAGACCACGAAGAGAGCGCAGAGGATTGCAAATATGCCTTTTAGCAATTCCCCCCCCCTTCTTGATTGGGATAAATGTTTCATAAATATTTAGTTTTTAAGTTTGTGTATCAACTAATTACTCCTCTACTATGTGGATATTCTCGTCGAGTAAATCCCACCAGTCGCGGCTAACGATATGTACCAAGTCGAAGATCATCAAGCCGCCCTCGCAGCTCTTCATAACCTGACGTACAGCCTTGGCAAACTGCTCTGCGTCCTGCTCATACTGGTCGACATAGAGCGAACCCACCACGGGAACAACACCGCAGGTAATAGCCTGAGCAAGCTCAGCACCACCCTCAACCGAGTAGCAATATGTAAGGTCGTTGGGATCCATACCCGACTCCGTGCGCTGACCGATAACACGACCCTGAGCAGCATCTACCTCATCCTTGGTAACGAGCGTATAGTAAAGACCCGTCATATATATATCAAGAAGGTCAGCATAACCCGTCTTGTAATAGTTCTCCGATGCCCAGTCAGGGTAACGCTCCGAAGGGTCATACTGCACGCTTGCCCAGTTAACGCCGAGCTGATAGTAGGTAGGATACCAAGCACCCGTATAGTCACCAATGAGGATGTCAGGGTTTACAGCATGGATAGCCTCGTGAGCCTCCTCAACGAACGACTTAATGATGGTGGCACGCCACTCGACCCACTCCTTGAAGTACTTGCCGTGGCGCATATTCTCACCCTCCCAATAGATGATATCCTCGGGATAGTTCTCCAGAGTGATACCACTCCAAGCCTCAAACTGCTCGCGTGAGAGTGGTGAGAAGTCCGATGTGATGTTATCGTAGCGCAGACGGTCGAAGATGATACCGTCGGCATCGGGATAACGCTCTGCAAACTCCACCAAGATATTCTTCTGATACTCTCTAACCTCGGGGTTCGAAGGGTTAAGCATGCCGTTGTAGTTGGTCTTAATCTCGCTGATAGGCACCAACTGTCCATCGGGGCGATAGACGATAGACTGCCACTCAGGGTGCTCGTTGTAGATGATACCACGGTTGAAGAAATTATGACCACCTGCAAAGATGTTCAACGAGCCGTGTACGCGCATGCCGCGCTTGTGACCCTCGTCGATGAAGTGACGCATCATATCGTACTCACGAGGACGCACCGTACCCTCAAACTCACCCATATAGGGAGCATACTTACTGTCGTAGAGTGTCTCACCCATAATAGACTTAACATCTACCACAATGTCCGTAACACCGACAGACTGCATCTTCTCGGTGTAGTAGGCAATCGAATCGAGCGAGCTCATACGCTCGAAGTTGGCCTCGCAATCAACCCACATGTAGACGGGCTTACCTGCCTCCGCTGGCTGCTCAGCCTTCTCGCTGCAGCTAAACGTAAAGAGAATAGCCACCGCTACTGCTAACTGTAAAAGGATCTTGTTCTTCATTATACTTATATAAATCTTAGTTTGTAATCGACATTATAAGGCGAGTAACTCACAACTACTCCACCTCCGATATAACAACAACCGTAGGCACTGCACGCTGGCTACCGTCGCTTGGGGCGTTGCAAACATTACCATCATAGCCCACGATTGCCGACGAACCGCCACCATCGAGGTTGATGGCGTAGTCCATGCCAGCCTCAACGAAGATGTCAGCAAGCTCGCTGAGCGTTAGACCATTCGAGCCATTGCTACCACGGCCATCACACACAACCAACATCACCTTGCCATCCTTCGTACCACCAACAGCCGTGCGAGGCTGACGCGATGTACCAGCCGTACCGCCCGTGTGCATAATCTCACGGTAGTAGTAATCCATAGCCACGTTAGCACCATTGTAGACCAACATAGGGCCACCACCGATAGCCTGCTCGGGCTCCCAGAGCTGAGCACCCTCTGTATCTGCAGTAGGAGGCGCAGGCATATATGTCTCCGTCTGCTCGTCGTTATCCAGCGGCGAGGGGAATGAGTATGGCTTGCCATTGATGCAATAGACCCACGTAGCCTCGAACGAGCCATCGGCCATTTGGCCAAAGGCTGCACGCACGGGATAAGCAAGAATCTGCTCACCATCGACCGTAGGATATGCCAACTCCGTAGCAATAGACTTAACCTCACCATCGCTCACGCAGAGGCTCAACGAAGCACCATCCCAGAAGTAGCCACCATTTGTAACGGCATAGGGAGTACCCTTACCAAGCGTAGCGAAGTAACCAAATGCGTCGGTAGGAGTCTGTGCAGGTTTAAGATGTGTGGGGGCAAAACGGAGATTAGCATTAGCCTTAAGATCGGCAGTAACCGTATAACCATTTGCTACACCACCGTCATCGAACGTGATAGAGAATGACTCAAACTCCATCTTCTTGGGATAGTTCGACTCAGGAGCATCACTTGCCGTGATAACGGTAACGGGGAGCGATACCGTAGCCTTAAGCTCATCCTTAGCTGCAGCAATAAAGGTGTAGGCCGTCTCTGGCTTAAGGCCATCAACCTTTACATCCCGACTTGCACCCTCGATACGTGTACCCTCAGCAAAAATCTGATCGGCGGTCTTACTCAACGTCTCACCCTCGGCATAGAGGTATGCACACTCATCAGCATAGTAGCTCACGAAGCGTACAACGATGTAATCTGCGCCCTTCTCAATCGGTGTGACGGTCACCGTTGGTGTAGTCTCGGGCTCAGGGAATACATACTCAGGCGTATTTCCCTTATTGCAGCTGATACACAGACTAATACCAGCCAACAACAACATAAAAACGGAAAAATTTTTCATTTTATTGGGTCTTTATAATTATAATCTTGCGCTAAGTTAAATAAAATTATTTAAGTTTACAAATCTTTTTAATAAATTTAATAAGTCAAAATTGCCTACAAATAGATTTAATACACTATTAACCAATGTTTTACCTCTTATTTTTAAGCTTATATTCTTAATAAAATATTTTAGGAAGTTATTTTCGCGATATTGACAGCCAATTTCAACCGTATAACACAAAAAAAGCCGCCAAAAAATGGCGGCTTAGATGCGCTTAGAGCGACCCAATAGGCTACTTCTTATCCTCCTGAGGATCGGGATATGTGAAGGGCAAGAACCACGTAAGGACAAAGGCTGGAATTGCCGAAACGAGCGCCCAGACAAAGAACTTCTCGTAACCGATAGCATCGCTGATAACACCCGAAATCATACCCGGAAGCATCACGCCAAGGTTGGCCAACGCTGAGCCAAAAGCGTAGTGAGCCATCTGGTGTTTACCAGGTGCCACCTGCTGCATGATAAAGAGCGTAAGTCCCACAAAACCAAAGCCGTAGCTAAAATACTCAAATACGATTGCACCGCATACCAACAGAGCACTATCGGGCTGATAGACAGCCAACAGCGCATAAACCACAAACGGAATATTAAAGATGCAGCAGAGCGGGAATATCGCCTTCTTAAGACCTCGCCATGAGATGAAGTAACCACCGAGAATAGAGCCTACGATAAAGGCCACAACACCAAACGTACCATAATAAAGGCCTATCTCATCCTTAGTAAGACCTAAACCCTGGATAGCGGGGTCGGCCTTAAGGAACAGAGGCACAATCTTGATAACCAATCCCTCAGTAAAGCGATAGAATACGATCCAAGCGATATAGAACCAGATGTACTTCTTCTTGAAGAAGAGCGCGATGACGTTCCATGTCTCACGCATAGTCTCGCCAAACGAGCCATGCTTAGCGGCCTCAGCGCCACCAGTAGGCAGCACGCGCCAGTGATAAAGTCCTAAGAATGTGAGTATTGCAGCACACAAAAGCATGATTATCACCCATGCATAGAGCACGCCAATCTGCGCCTCGAGGATACCAGCGAGGTAGACCAACGCACCCATTGCTGTAACCTTTGCAAGGTTATAAAAAGCACCCTGCCAGCCCACATACTGCGCCTGCTGGGTCTTGTCTAACTCCGTGATATACACACCATCAAGAGCAATATCATGCGTTGCACCACTGAAAGCCAAAACAGCCATGATAGCCACCACGTAGGGGAAGAAGTTAGGCAACGGCAGAGCCATGGCGATAAATGCCAACGAGATACCCGATACGAGCTGCGTAGTTACGACGAAGAATTTCTTCGTGCGATACATCTCCATTAATGGGCTCCACAGCGGCTTCAACGACCACGGAAGAATCAACAGCGAAGTCCAGAATGCGACCTGAGCATCCGAGATACCGAAGTCATTGAACATCAGGGGTGCTACAAGATTGATAAGAATCAACGGCAGACCCATTGCAAAGTAGGCCGTAGGGACCCACCATAGGGGAGATTTTTTTGTTTGCGTCTGTTCCATTTCTATTTATATTTAAGTTTTAATTCTACAACACGTTATAAGCCCAACGTTCTATTGCGTGTGATAGCGCAAATACCCACCAAACCTGCTGTTTCGCCGAGCTTCGACACCTTGATAGCCGTATCCTTAGAGACAAAGTTAAGAGCATACTTATTTATCGCACTCTTTATCGGCAAGAGCAGGTAATCCTTTGCTGCTGAGAGTGTTCCGCCCAACACAACAACCTCCGGATTGAACATATTTATAAGTCCAGCAATGGCACGACCAAGCGACGAACCAATCTGCTCCATAATCTCGATGGCCAACATATCCTCCTTAGCCAACACATCGAGTATATCATTGAGTGTTACGTCGTTAACTTCTTGGTTATGCTTCGATAACATCGATATATTTCCCTGCTTAATCTTATCCATAAACATCCTATGCGCTGCCCATCCCGATACCTCGGTCTCTAAGCATCCGCGCTTACCGCACGAGCATATAATCTCGTTGTCAAAGAATGGGAAATGACCATATTCACCCGAGAATCCCGACTTACCGTAGTGCAGCTTACCGCCGATAATCATACCAATACCAAAACCCCAGCTGAGGTTAAGAAAAAGCATATTCTGTTCGCCATTACCAATGCCATAAATATACTCACCATAAGTCATTGCTCGTGAGTCATTTTCGATAAACACACGATGTCCTAAACGCTCCTCGAGGACAGCCGTTAGAGGCTTCTCATCGAAGAAAAAGTAGGAGTACGAATAACCCGTTTCGGGATTGACACGACCCGAGATATTTATACCAATGGCGAGCAGCTTATCACGGCGCACGCGCGACGACACGATGAACTGCGTGATAAGGTTACATAACTCGTCGAACGACTGACGCGTATTCTCGACCATAAACTCATACTCACGCGACACAACCATATCACCACGGAAGTTTATGATACCCATCATCACAACGTCGCGCTTTATATCCACGCCCATAAAGTAGCCCGCCGAGGGGTTCAGACCATAAATGCTTGGGCGACGGCCACCCGTGGCACCATGTTTTCCTAAGTTAACAACCAAGTCCTCCTCCATCATTTCGGCTAATATCTTGGTAAGCGTGGGTACGCTAAGACCCAGATCACGACTTAGATCGGCAATACTCTGACTGCCATTGAACATATAGTGACGAAGTATGTCACGCTTAAGTTGGGCACTCTTTTTTCCGCTAGTTAATGCATCTATGGATATATGTTTTACCATAAAATAGTTTATTAGGACAACGACCTATTGAAGCCGTTATGTAGTATGTTTTACGTCTCGCTCCAGATGCAAAGTTAGCAAAAAGTTTCAGCCGACACAAGAAAAACACAACAATTTGATACATTTTCAAGCATTTTCACTAAACATTATAAACTTTTTTAGGAAGATTTGATTTTTTGATAAAATATTTTCTTAATTTATTTGGTAAATCCGATATAAATTTGTTACCTTTGCACTACATATATAATATAATGCACGCGTGATTGGTAAATCGCCGTGCAACAACAAAGCGACTAAACACAATATTTACCTAATAATTAAATTTACACACTATGAAAAAATTTTTCTTAATGGTGGCTACGCTCGGCGTTCTCTTTACGTCGTGTTCGTACGATGATACGGCCGTTAACAACCGTATCGACGACCTTGAGAACCGCGTTCAGGAGCTCGAGGACACTATCACAGCTCTTAACCAGGATATCGCTGGCGTTAAGACGCTCGTTGAGGCATTGGAGAACAATGTTTACGTATCTAAGATCGTTGAGGGCGAGACTGGCTACGAGATCTACTTCACCAATGGCGACAAGATCGTTATTGCTGATGGCAAGGATGGCGAGGCAGGTAAGGACGGTGTAACCGTTACTGTTATGCTCGATGAGACTGATGGTCAGTACTACTGGGCTATTACTGAGAATGGCACTACCTCATTCATCGAGGTTGACGGCATGCGTCTCCCCGTTAAGGGCGAGAAGGGTAACACTCCCCAGATGCGCGTTGTAATGGAGGGTGAGACTGGCTACTGGGAGGTAAGCTACGACAATGGTGAGACTTGGGAGCGCGTTCTCTTGGAGGATGGCACACCCGTAACTACCTCTGGCGGTGCTGGTGGCTTGTTCAAGGCTGCTTATATCGACGAGGAGAACAACGTTGCAGTATTTGAGTTCCTCAATGGTGAGAAGCTTGAGATCGAGCTCCGCAGCAACCTCTACATCAACTTTGTTGGTGAGGCTGTTGAGTCAGCAGACTTCTCTTATGGCGAGACTCGCACATTCGACATGGAGGCAGTAGGCGTGAAGAAGGCTATCGTTACTACTCCCGACGAGTGGAACTCTTCATTCGACAAGGAGACAGGCGTATGGTCAATCACTGCTCCCGCTAAGGAGCACGCTTCTTGCGCTGACCTCGAGGGCGAGGTAGCTTTGATCTACTTCGGCGAGGAGAACCAGAGCTCAGTTATCGCTATGAACGTTGCTATTGGCGAGTACGTAACCGTTGCCGAGGAGTACTTAACAATCAACGCTGCTGCTGTTGAGGCTAACTATCAGGTTCCTTTCACGGCTGATGGCGAGGTAACTGTTGAGGTTGTTGACGCTTGGATCACTGGTACCGTTGCCGACGGCATTGCAACTATCACCGTAGCTGCTAACGAGGGCATCGAGCGTACTGGTACCATCAAGCTCATTGCTCGTAGCAACGAGGTTGTTATCACCGTTATTCAGGCTACCGAGACTCAGCTCCAGGCTTATGGCTACCGCGAGGGTTCAGAGACTACTGTATTTGCTAAGACTTTGTCAGAGATCTCTGGCTTGAACGCAGCTGCTGCTGACCACATCGCTGTAACTAACGACTACGTTATCATCAGCGCACCTAACGAGACTCCCGTTGTTCTCGACGCTGTTACTGGCGAGTACGTAGGCACATTGAACGTAGGCGATCTTCCTGTTGCTGCTGTAACAGCTGACGACGCTAACAACATCGTAATCAGCACATTCCAGGAGGCTACTGGTTTCCGCGTAGCACGTATGAAGGACATCAACGACACACCCGAGGTATTCATCGAGCACACCTCAACTGAGTATGGTAAGGATATCTCTGTTGTAGGTGATGTTTATGGCGACGCTCGCGTAACGTTGATGTACTCACCTTGGTCAAGTGGTACAACTGGTCACTTGCTCTTCTCAGTAGTTGGTGGTATTGCTGACGGTGGCTACTGGTCAAAGATTGCAGCTGGTGATATTACCGATAAGATTGATAATAACAATGGTGATGTTATCTACCGCGATATGGGTGAGGGTGCTCCTTACTTCATGACTGGTTACTCAAGCAACTGCTTCGTATGGGCAGAGGGTGGTACAGCTCTTGCTGTTCAGCTCACAACAAACAGCAACTGCGGTGCTGTATGTATCGACGTTGAGAAGTTCAACGGTGCTTACTACCTAATGACTGCTTGCGATACTTACTTCACATGGGCATTGACCGACGCAGCTATTTACCTTGCTGACGTTACATCTATCGACAACTTCAAGGCAGGTGTTAAGTCTGTAAGCACTGGCAGCTACGGCTGGAACGCTGCATCGACTGGTGGTAACACCGACTGTGCTATGAAGGTATCGGAGGATGGTCTCTACATGTACGTTTACGTATTGCACCCCAACGCAACACTCGGTTGTATCCGTGTTGACTGCTTGGCAAACTAATACGATTGCATAGCATAAGCGAAAAGGCCGCCCCTCGGGGTGGCCTTTATTTATAATTAGTAGTGAGTAATGAAGGGGTTGGGGCAAATGGGTTATATGAGACTTGCAGATAAAAGACCATCTGCGATACTCAGCCTCACCGAGCCCATACAACCCAGCCCTACAAAGCGCCCACATCACACCTACAAACACAAAAAAGCCTCGATACTACATCGAGGCTTCTTCGTTGTGGACCCAGAGGGGCATGATCCCACGACCTTCGGATTATGAGTCCGCTGCTCTAACCAACTGAGCTATGGGTCCAACGTTTATACGTTTTGTGGGTGCAAAGATAATATAATTTTCGCAATGAGCAATAAATAAATTACAAAAAAGTTGAACCACGCGAAACATCAGCAGTTTGTTGACCCAATTTACCTATTTATCTGCCATGCAACACCGAAACTCACAGCCCACATCTTCGATGGACTGCATAGATTAATATTTGCAGCAAGGTCGATTTGCACCCTGCTCCCACTGCACGACACCACGTGCCACGGTAGCAGGCCCCGTAGCTGCACCAGGCCTATCGGCCGTGAACTCCACCTCCTGAGCCTTGCCAACATAGGTCGCTACGAGCAATGCGACAATAAGTATAACAAATCGTTTCATTTTGTAAAGATATGAAACATTTATTAAACTACAAAATATAGTGTCGGCGATAAGAGTAGGTTATTATATCTCTTAGACACATTTTTTTAGGCGTATGATTTTGCATTTTGAATTGTTTTCTTACCTTTGTATAATGAATTAGTGCGAAGTGTAATCAAAAACTTATAATATGAAGAAAACCTTTACTAAGATTTTGTCTCTTGCAGCAGTGCTTTTGTGCGTAAATAGCGCTCAGGCTCAGGACGATGACCGTGACATCAACGACATCTTCAAGCTCGGTGTCGAGGCTCGCTTCGACTATGTTAACGAGGCTCTCGGCGGTAATCAGGTAGACCCCGCTACGGGTATTAAGGTGCGCTACATCAACCTACGCCTCGATGGTCAGATCTCGGAGAAGTTCACCTACTCGTGGCGTCAGCGTCTAAACAAGATGTACTCGGCACAGAGTTTCGTGGACAACATGGACTGGCTATATCTCAACTACCAGCCCACGAAGAATTGGGGCATCGCCGCAGGTAAGCAGGTGGTAATGATTGGTGGCTGGGAGTACGACCGCGCCCCCATCGACCTATACTTCTGCTCGGAGTATTGGAACAACGTCGTATGTTATCAGTTTGGCGCAAGCGTCACTTACACCACAAACGAGGGCAACGACAAACTCACATTCCAGGCGTGCCAGAGCCCCTATGATACCCGTGATAACGACCTCTATGCCTATAACCTCTATTGGATGGGGTCGCATGGTTGCTATACTGCTCTCCACTCTGTAAACTTCTCGGAGTACCAGCGTGGCAAGTATGATGTCTATGTTGTGCTTGGCAACCGCTTCCACTTTGGCGACCTTGACATTCAGCTCGACCTTATGAACCGTGGTGTTAGTGGCAAGGAGCTATTGTTCAAGAACTTTTCTATCATGGGAGAGGTGTCGTACCTTATAGCTGATCGTGTAAACATCTTCGCTAAGGCTACCTACGACAAGGTTGGCAATGACTATCCCGCAGATCTTTTCCTCTTCCCCGGCACGGAGATCACGCGCGTAGGTGGTGGCGTTGAGTACTACCCCCTCGGTGGTCGTGGCAACCACGATGTACGCCTCCACGCGGCCTATGCCTATAACTTTGGCAACAACACCAACCCCAATGGTACTGCTCTCGGCAAAGGCTCGTACCTCACCGTAGGTCTCACATGGAGAATCGACATCGTGAAGGGCATCACAACAGCCATCGATAAGCTTCAGTCAAAGCGTACTGCACAGCTCTAATAATCTAATATCGAAGCAATCACAAATCTCAAAAATAAGTATATGGAGAACAAAGAGAAGGGCATTCGTAAATACCTCGTTGGTATCTTCTGCCTCGTTATCGTCGTTGGCATCTTCGGCGGCATAGGCTCGGTTATGAGTCTGCCGAACATGCTCAATACCATTATGAAGACGGCACACGACTTGTTGCTCAACACCGTCTTCTACCTTATGGCCATCTGTGTTATCACAGGTGCGTTGGGTCGTATCTTCGTTGAGTTTGGCGTGGTGAGCCTTTTGGAGCGCATCCTTCGCCCCTTAATGAAGCCGCTGTTCAATCTTCCAGGCGTTGCATCGCTTGGTGCTGTTATGACGTTCCTCTCGGACAACCCCGCAATTATCTCACTTGCGAAGGATAAGCGTTTCAGCTCATACTTCAAGAAATTCCAGCTTATCTCGCTCACAAACTTCGGTACAGCCTTCGGCATGGGTCTCCTCGTTATCGTCTTTATGATCTCGCAGGGTTACTTCGTAGAGCCGTTCATCGGTCTGCTGGGTGCCTTTATCGGTTGTATCGTATCGACACGCCTTATGCAGCATTTCGTTGTTAAGCAGTACCCCGAGTTCAAGGAGGAGTATGCAGCTGTCCTCAATGAGGCTGATATGCAGGCCGACGAGGAGGTTAAGGAGACATCGCTCTTCACACGCATCCTCAACTCGTTGCTCGATGGTGGTAAGACAGGTGTTGACGTAGGTCTCTCGATTATCCCTGGCGTGCTTATCATCTCTACACTCGTTATGATGCTCACATTCGACGCCGGTAGCAACGGTGTCTACGAGGGTGCTGCATACGAGGGTATTGAGTTCCTGCCTTGGCTCTTTGGCCATATCAACATCATCTTCGAGTGGCTATTCGGCTTCGAGCACCCCGCGCTCATGGCATTCCCCATCACGTCACTTGGTGCTGTTGGTGCTGCTCTCAGTCTTGTTCCCGAGTTCTCGGCACAGGGCATTATCAACGGTAACGCCATCGCCGTATTTACAGCTATCGGTATGTGCTGGAGCGGTTACCTCAGTACACATACCGCCATGCTCGACGCTCTCGGCTACCGCAAGCTCACATCTAAGGCTATCCTTGCACACACCTTTGGAGGCTTGGCTGCAGGTATTGCAGCTCACCTACTCTTCGTGCTCTACGCCTTGGCATTCGGCACACCCACAACATTCGAGGGTGGCGCTGACCGCTATACTACCTCGCCCATCGTCATCGAGATCGTAGGCGAGAACCAGGTTAAGCTCGGCGACCGCGTATTTACCGACGAGGCAGGTGACACTCCCGAGGAGGATGGTTCATTGGCACGTGTTATCGAGGGTGTACTCCTCGGCAACCACGATAAGGTAGAGGTTGTCGATGGCGAGAAGCTCGACGCTGCCGACTTTATCTCGGTGGATAAGCTATCGGTCGAGACACGCGAGAGCCTCGTTAAGGAGGTAGAGGCTGGCTTCGAGATGTATCGCAATGATATTGCTCGTAAGATGTTCAACCGCCCCGTTAGCGAACTTACCGCAGAAGAGGTTGATGCTCTGAATGAGGCTATCCCCTTCCGTTTCGCAAGAGCAGAGGTTAAGGACGCTCCCGCTGAGGAGGCAGCTCCCTCGATCGAGGAGTAAATACATATTATAATATATTGCAGATAGGATGCGCTACAACGGTAGCGCATCCTATCTCGCTTTTGCAGCCATTCGTCAAACTAATATAACCGCTCATCGTAGAAGCCCACTTCACACAAGTGCTATCTCCTAATTTATTTATAAATTTGTATGGTGCGTTATACATTACTTGCAAACAGAACCTAAATATTTTATAAACATAAATAGGATGAAAGCTATAAATTATTTCACTAAGACGAACGAGTCTCTACCCCGCTATGAGGCTCCAGTGATGGAGGTTGTGGAGATCGAAGTGGAGCGCGGCTTTGAGGCCAGCGATGAGTATGGATTTGATGGGCCCTCATATGGCGAGGAAGACATCATCTGGTAACCCAATGTTTAACCAATAAAATGAGCAAGAAGATGAAGAAGATTTGGAGTATGATGCTTGTTGCACTGGTTGCAGTGGGTGTGACATCATGTACAGAGACAGACGAGTCGGTAGACAAGACAGAGCAGAACGCAGGCCTCTCATTCTACGCCGAGATTTCGAACAACACAACACGTGCCATCCTTGAGTACGATGCCGAGGACAAGGTATGGAACACCGTATGGGAGGGTAACGAGGCACTTGTTATTACCGATTGTAGCGACGATAATTATACTGAGTATCGTTTTACAAACAGCGAGACAGAGAAAAACAAGTTTACCTGCACGGATGAGGAAGCTGTGAATCTTATCGGCAAGTCGGTTACAATCTCTAATGATGATGAGATATATGTAACATCACGTAGCGGCAAGAAGGCTCTCTTCGTGTATAATTATATAGAAGAGTTCTCGGTCGAGAAGCCCATCAAGCTTACATCGGAGATCTCGTTTCTGCGCTACACCTATAATGGCGAGGGCAGCGTGACGTTCAACATATCGTTCAATAATGGAGATTATGATATCTATGTCTTTCGCGAGCCGGATGCCGATGGCGAATTTTCGGAGAGTGTTTCTGAGATAACCTTCGATGGCATCAAGGGTGAGAACTGGCTTCCTGTGTGGCCGAGTGTTCAATCAGGAAATGACCATAATGCCACACTCTCATACTCGATTAACGGCGTAAAGTGCAAGGAGACAACCATCAAGGGCTTCGGCTATGGCAAGGTATACAACCTCGGCACACTCGCCGATGCAGAGCAGGAGATGGCGAAGATATACTTCGTGCCTTCTGACGACTGGAAACAGGATGACGCATGGTTCGTAGCACACTTCTTCAATGCAACTGAGGGCTACGCCGACGTTACGCTCACCGACACTGATGGCGACGGTACCTACGAGTGCAACGTACCTGCCGACATGACCTCTGTGCTCTTCTGCCGTATGAACCCCGCATACACGGAGTTTGGCTGGAACGACGAGATTGTGACCGATCGCGTATGGAATCAGACGGGTGACACGGCCGTTGGTGGCGAGGATAACTACTTCTATATCACTGGCTGGGATAGCGGTCTCTGGGGTGATAAGGATGGCTACGACGTTCCCGAGTTCTCGGTAGGCCTTATCGGTCTTGGCGGTAACTGGGAGACTGACGTTGACATGACACTCGAGGGCGACTACTACACACTAAAGAACGTAACAATCGCTACAACCGACACTTTCAAGATTCGCATCAGCGATGATTGGACTGAGAACTACGGCATTCCAAGTGCCGAGGAGGTGGAGGCCATCAGCATTGACGAGAACAAGAAACACTTCCTTGTGCAGGATGGTAAGAATATGCAGGTAGCAGCCGGCAAATACGATTTTTACTTTAACTATGATACTAAGACATTCTTCGCCCTTACCGGTGGGAAGACACCTGTCGATGTTGACATTTTCTCGGTAGGTCTTATCGGCCTTGATGGTAACTGGGAAACTGACATTGACATGACACTTGAGGGTGACTACTACACATTGAAGAACGTAACGATCTCTGCGACCGACACTTTCAAGATTCGCATCAGCGATGATTGGACTGAGAACTACGGCATTCCAAGTGCCGAGGAGGTGGAGGCCATCAGCATTGACGAGAACAAGAAGCACTTCCTTGTGCAGGATGGTAAGAATATGCAAGTAGCAGCCGGCAAATACGATTTTTACTTTAACTACGATACTAAGGCATTCTTCGCCCTTACTGGTGGGAAGATACCTGATGACATAGTCGATCCCGATACTTCGGCTTCCAACATCGGTATCGTTGGTTCGTTCCAGGGTTGGGATCTCACCAGCCCAATAGCATTAGCACCCGAAACCAACGGCTGGATGGTTGCTACTAACGTAGAGTTATATAAGGATGATGAATTTAAGATTGTAAAGGATAACTCTTGGGACACAAGCTACGGCAACGAGGGTGAAGTTTTAGTTGGCGAGGTTGGCGAAGTGTACACCCTGACATCAAATTCGGGACAAAATATCAAGGTTAACAAGAATGGCCTATTCAACATCTATTTCAATGTTAACAGCATGAAGTTTAAGTATGAGTGCGTTGAGGAGTTCACAAACCTCACCGTTAACATCACCGTTGACAATAAGGCCAATTGGAGTCCGCTCTACATCTATCTTGAAAAGGACGGCACAGCACTTACGCCCGAAAAAGGTGCTCTCGTAAGTGATAACAAGTATCCTATTAGCGGTGATTACATTGGTAGCTCTCTTACGTATAAGTTTATCTCTGGCAATAAGGTTTCAGACGTTCAGAGTGTGACCATCACAAAGAGCGGTGCTTCAGTCACCTTGGAGGAGACCATTATTAAGATGTATGTCACACTCGATACAGACAATTCTAAACAGTGGTGGGGTACAACCATGAAGATTCATGTTTGGAATACTGGCACTTCGTTTGACACATCATGGCCAGGTAGAAACATGACATACGAGGGAAATTATACTTGGAGCATAATTGTTCCGTCGGAGCTTGTTGGCAAGACCATCAACTACCTTGTACACAACGGCCAAGGCTGGCAGTCGGAAGACGCGAAAGTGACAATTAAGGCTGAGGGTAACACAATCACAGGTAGCTCAATCGGTATTAATTAATTAATCGACAACAGTACATAAACAAATACGCTCGACCATAAGGTCGAGCGTATTTGTTTTAATATCGTCGATACTACTCCGCTGCTACGGCGTGCATAATAGCTACGAGGGTGCCGTTGCTTAGAAGCAACATATTCTCGGCATCCATCTCGTAATGCGTAACACGCTCAAGCATATCGTAATACTCCGTTTCCTCTTCGTGGTTGGGGCAGTAACGACGCGTAGAGCCGAGCTCCGAAATCTTCATCGAGCGCGAGGGTGTGACGCTATACATGGCCGTAAGGCGATTGCACGCACCAGCACCCGTTATCGTGCCGTTGTCGTGGAACAGTAGCGTGAAGCTATCGCCCTCGGGTGTAACCTCGCGACCCATAATCTGTGCGAGCTGCCATTCGGTGCCAACAAGCGGCTTTTCAAGCTTCGAGCGCTTACGACAATCGCAGCATCCCACCATTACCGAGGTGGTCATTGCGGCGGTAAGTAAAAATAAAATCGAGCGTTTCATACTATTTTATAAATTATCGTTATCTTTGTCGTCGGAACAAAGATAATACAATTCAACTAAAACTTATAGAAAAATGAAAAAAGTTATCGCTTCACCTTTGGCACCTAAGGCAGTAGGTCCATATTCTCAGGCTATCGCTCACGACGCAACTCTCTACATCTCTGGTCAGCTCCCCATCGACGGCGCAACAGGTCAGATGGCCGAAGGCGTTGAGGCTCAGACACGTCAGGCTCTCACAAACCTCGGTTATATCCTCGAGGAGGCTGGCTACACCTTCGATAACGTAGCTAAGACTACCGTTCTCTTGGCAGACATCGCTGACTTCGGCGCGATGAACGCTATCTATGCTGAGTTCTTCACTGGCGACAAGCCCGCTCGCATCTGCTACCAGGTGGCTGCACTTCCTATGGGTGCTCGCGTTGAGATCGACGCTATCGCCATTAAGTAATTAACGATCACCGTAAAATGGGGCTGTCGGATGTCTGGCAGCCCTTTTTGCATCCTTACCCAAAGGGATAGAGCACTACCCTCCCGCCTTCTTAGAGCGGTAACCCGCCTTAGTCAGTAGCTCAACAACACGGTCACGATGGTCGCCCTGAATGATAATCTCACCATCCTTGGCCGTGCCACCCACACCACAACTCTTCTTAAGCTCCTTGCCCAGTGCTGCGAGGTCGTCGTCGCTACCAACGAAGCCACGTACAACCGTAGCTACACGTCCACCCTTGAGCCTATCGAGCCACACCTTAAGGTTCTGCTTAGCAGGAGGTAATGTTTCGGCACTCTCCTCCGCCTCTGTCTCATATTTAAAATCGGGGTTAGTAGAAAACACCACACCCAGCCTATCTTTCCAATCGCTTGCCATATAATATAAGGTTTTTATGAATTTGTGGCGACAGATGTCACCTATTCTACGCCTTCGAGATACAAAGTTACAATTTTTTTCGTAACTTTACCCTATGAAACCGAAGAAACGAGATCGCCGCCGCCGAGATCTGACGGCCTATAACCCCGAACGTCTCCCCGATATTCTACCACCGGAGGATGACCGATACCTTGTGCATGTCTTTGTCGAGGGGTACGAGGATGTGGCCTTCTGGCGCGGTATCTTCGATAACTTCCACAACCCATATCTGCGTTTCGAGATCTCGGTGCCCAACCGCGACGACCTACCCAAGGGTAAGAAGGTACTTATGTCGATGATCGGAAAGACACGCAAGGAGGATATACTCCTATGCGTCGACTCCGACTTCGACTACCTCTTCGATGGCGCTACGGAGCAGTCGCGCGAGATACTCGAGGCCGAGAATATGTTTCACACATACACCTATGCCACAGAGAATTACCTCTGTTATGCACCATCGCTTAGGAACGTATGCGTGCGTGCCACGAAGAATGACACGCGCATCTTTGACTTCGTGCGTTTTATGGCCGAGTACTCCAAGACGATATACCCGCTATTCCTCTGGTACGTCTATTCGGCACAGCTATCGCACGAGAGTGTCTTTACGTTGGCCGAGTTTCGCGCTTCGGTACGCCTCAACTACGTAGATATACGCGCCAATGGCGAATATACGCTCGCATGGCTCGCACGCAACGTCGCCCGCCGCGAGGAGGCACTCAAGGCTAACAACCCTGAGATGAGCGAGGCTGTGGAGGCTCTGGGCGAGAAACTCAAGGAGCGCGGCGTGGAGCGCGAGAACTGCTACCTCTTCATGCATGGCCATACGCTCATGGATAATGTCACCATGCCGCTACTATCGGCCGTGTGCGACAAGCTACGCCAGCTATCTGTGGCCAAGATTCACGGCTCAAGGGTTGAAGGTGTGGCACTTAAAAATGAGTTGCAAAACTACACCAACACGCTACGTTCTATTCGTGACGTACTACTCGACAACGACAACTACACCTCGTGTCCGCTATACAAACGCCTACGCGACGATATTCAGCAGTATCTCGACACGATGATTGCACGCATCAAGGCCGAGCGTCCTGCGCCCATAATGCTGCGCCGCAATTTCGAGCCGTAATAGGTTAAAAACACATTGTAAAATATCCAAACTATTTGGTTTTAGAGCCTTTTTACGCCCTAAAAAGACCCTAAAAGTTATACAATTGCATATTTTTTTAGTATTTTATATCAAAAATGCTTGGATTTTCAATAATTGTGCGTATATTTGTAATGTTGAAATATACCCAACAATATGTTGAATTAACCTAAAAATACGAAAATAATATGTCTAACCATTGTCCGGCAACATGCCATTCATACACCTTAGAACCCGAAGCTGGCTTCTCGTTGATAAAGCTCAAGGCAGGCGAGAAGTGGGTTGTCGAGCGCGGTGATTACAACTGCCTGCTCTTCCTTCTTGCAGGTAACTTCGAGATTAACTCGGAGGAGCGCAACGACTACACCGTTCGCGAAGGTCACTTTGTATTCTGCTTCCGCGCTTACCACTATGAGGTCACTGCTCTTACGGATGTGGAGCTCATCCAGGCTCACTTCATCGCTGCAGGTGCTGCGTGCGACATGATTCCGTTCAACAGCATTGTTGGTAAGATTAAGAAGATCAACTATAAGTTCACTCAGGTAGCTGTTAACGAGCCTATGGCTCTCTTGTTGCAGTCGGTAAAGTTGTATCTCGAGAATGAGATGAGATGTAACCACCTGCACCGTGCTAAGATTCAGGAGATGTTCGTCATCTTCAAGTTCTTCTACTCACCACAGGTTCAGCTCCGCACGTTCTACAACATCTTCGACCGCAACCAGTCGTTTGTATCGCTCGTGCGCAACAACGCGCCACGCGTAAAGACCGTTGAGGAGCTTGCCGACATCTGTGGTTTCAGCATCCAGCACTTCAACAATATGTTTAAGCAGGAGTTCAACGACACGCCATACAGTTGGATGCAGAAACAGCGCATCGTTGAGATTGAGCGCTTGCTTACCGAGACCAACGTGCCGTTGAAGAGCATCATAAAGATGTATAGCTTCACGAACCATGGTCACTTCGCCCTCTTCTGCCGTAAGTACCTAAAGAAGACACCATTGAAGATTCGTAAGGAGGCACGCGCACAGCGCGAGAGCCAGCCTGCGGAGCAGTAAACTCGGGTGCAGATAACTTGATAACGAGAGTGCCTAATCGAAAAGATGGGCACTCTTTTTATTCCATATTTTCAACCATTTTTCAGATTTTCTTGTAATTTATATGTATATTTGCACTATAATTTCACATTTAGACATTAGACATATAGATAATGGACTCAATTCTACGAATCGAGAATGTCACCAAGAGCTACACCGGCCATAAGGCCTTGGACGATGTATCTCTCGAGGTGCCGCGTGGTGCTGTATATGGACTTCTTGGTCCTAACGGTGCTGGCAAGACTACGCTGATTCGCGTAATCAATCGTATAACATTGGCCGACAAGGGGCGTGTACTACTCGACGGCAAACCGCTCTCAGCCGAGGATGTATTCCACATAGGCTATATGCCCGAGGAGCGCGGTCTATACAAGAAGATGCGCGTGGGCGAACAGGCGGTATTCTTTGCACGCCTCAAAGGTCTCAGTCGCCGCGAGGCTGAAAGACGACTACACAACTGGTTCGAGCGCCTCTCAATTGCCGACTGGTGGGAGCGTAAGGTCGAGGATCTGTCGAAGGGTATGGCGCAGAAGGTGCAGTTCATATCTACTGTTGTACATGAGCCTAAGCTACTGATATTTGACGAGCCATTCTCGGGCTTCGCCCCCATAAATGCCAACCTCCTGAAGGAGGAGATATTGGGATTGCGCGACCGTGGTGCCACGATTATCTTCTCGACGCACAACATGGCTTCGGTGGAGGAGATATGCGACCATATCACGCTTATCAACAAATCGCGCAACATACTCTCTGGCTCGGTCGAGGAGATACGTCGCTCGGCTGGTGGTAATAACTTTGAGGTAGTACACCGCGCTGACGATGCCACATTTGAGGCAGCCCTCGGCAACCTCGCCATTGTCGTAGGCGAGAGCCACGGCATCGTGGGAGGCTACCGCCAGACAAACATTCACATCCGCCGTGATGAAGATGTACGTGCCGTCATTGCCTCGCTTAATGAGGCGTGCGAGCTACGCTCTCTACGCGAGATGATGCCCTCGATGAACGATATATTCATTCGTGCCGTGAACGGTACACTTTAAAGTCCTAAAACCATGAGAAACATATATCTTATCATATCACGCGAGTTCTTGGAGCGCGTACGTAAGAAGTCGTTTATCATCGTTACGCTCCTTATGCCACTCTTCATGATTGCAATCATGGTGGCACCATCGCTCATGATGCTTTATAGCACCAGCGACCAGAAGCAGATCGTTGTTGTCGACCGCTCAGGCAAGGTGGCACAAAACCTCCAGCCATCGGCCGAGGTGGCCTTCATCACGGAGAATAACATGTCTAAGGCTGAGGCTTGTAACGTCTACAACGAGGAGAGCGGCATCTTCGGTGTCCTCTACATCGGTAGCGAGGTTGAGGCACGCGACTCTGTGCAACTCATCACAAATAGCTCGTCGTCGATGATGCTCGAGGAGAACATCGTCTCGCAGATAGAGGCCATCGTAGAGCACGAGAAGCTCATCAGCCACAACATCGAGAACCTCGACGAGATACTCGCCTCGATAGAGACAAATATCGAGCTTAGCACCTTCGTAAACAACGGCACGGGCGAGGAGGAGAGTATGGAGTCGACATCGTCGGGCATAAGCTATATCCTTGGTCTGCTGCTTGGCATGTTGCTCTACATGGTCATCATCCTTTACGGCCAGATGGTGCTTACGTCGGTTGTCGAGGAGAAGGCGAGCCGCGTAATCGACGTGATGGTCACCTCATGCACACCCTTCCAGCTTATGATGGGTAAGATTCTCGGCATCGCCGCCGTGGCACTCACACAGATAGCCATCTGGGCAGTGCTCATCATCGCCGCCTCGAAGTTCCTTATCCCCGCTGTATTCTCTGCCGAGGTTACGGCAACGAGCGACATAATGCTTCAGTCACTCGTGGGCACTCTCGGCGACACTGGCTATATCGCCACGCTCTTCACCTATGTCGTACTGTTCATCCTCGGCGGCTTCCTGCTCTACGCTTCGTTGTACGCAGCCTCGGGTTCGGCTGTTGACTCGGTGCAGGATGGCCAGCAGTTTAACACCATCATCATGCTCCCAATCATCCTCTCGATAATCGTTATGATGTCGGTATTCAACGACCCCAACTCGCCCATAGCGTTCTGGGCCTCTATGATACCCTTTACCTCGCCTATCGTGATGATTGCACGCGTACCTTTCGGCATCCCGACATGGGAGATTATCGTGTCGTTAGTAGCTCTCTATCTGAGCTTTATCCTCACCACATGGCTTGCATCAAAGATCTTCCGCGTGGGTATCTTTATGCACGGCAAGCGACCCTCGTGGGGCGAGCTATGGCAGTGGATTCGCACAAAGTAGAGCGATAAAAACCATAAATATTTGGAGACCGACTTAAAAGTGATTGTTGGTCGGTCTCACTGTAAGGGAAATGGTTTTTATGGGTCAGATGAGTTCGATGAATATGGCTGCCAGAAAACGGTTCACGTGATAGCTTAACTCATATAATTACCATCGAACTCATAAATCCCAGAGAACCCACTATTGATGCTGACTAAGTGATCCTTAGTCAGCATCTTTTTATAGACTAAAAAACATTTTTCGTCAAATAGTTGTTTTTTAGGTGTAAATTACATATCTTCGCATAACATGTACTCACAATACATTTACTAACAATGGAGCAAGATTACAACCGAAGCCAATTTGATTTAGTACATGTTAATTTTGGATGGAATGGTAGTTGTGACGGATACTACATACCTGGTGCTTTGGGTTAGTAGTTTTTACAGAATTTGTTTCTGTAAGAGGTTAGGCGGGAGTCTTCACGACTGCCGCCTAATTCTTTGTTTTTGACATCTAAAATATTTTGCTTAACTTTGTACTATTGAACAAAACCTTATCAGTTGACTATGAGAACTATTTTTACCCTATTAGTTGGCGTTGTTACTATGGTGTGTACGGGATGTGATGTTGATGACACCGAGCTTACGAATCACAAAACATATACTCTTTATGAGGATATATCAGCCATTGTGATATCAAATGGCGCGGAGGTTATCGTGGACGATGCTCTGCCCCATGACCAAGTATATGCCTTGACAAATGCTAATAATTTCAATAAGTTGAGCGTTGAGGTTAATGACGGCACACTACATATTGGAGTATCAACATATACAGCTATATTTGGCTTAAAGCGTTGTTTGGTATATGTACCTTCAGTTGCGTATGAGCGTGTTGCGTTGAAAGGTGGAAGCGAGTTCTTGTGGAATAGCTGCAATAGTGATGTATTATCTATCTCAGTATCAGGCGGTGGCGACTGTCAGATTAAGGGTATCACACAGCAACTAAGCATTGATAGCTACGGAGGTGCAGATATCAAGTGCGGCGAGCTGGAGGCTGAGGATGTCACCATCAACGCATCTGGAGGCTCTGATATTGATGCTGTAGCCAACAGTACACTTTCATTAACAGTATCGGGTGGTGCGGATATACACATCAAAGGCAATCCCCAAATTGTACATTGGGATATATCAGGCGGCGCGGATGTGGAGTTTAATTAGGTTATACATTAAAGTTATACAACCCTTTGATTTATCAACTGGAGAATTTGATGAATATACAGAGGAAAATGATGCTGTTGGAACGAAACCATACATATACAAGTATGAAGTAGAATACCTTACGTATGACCTATAGCACAATGTAAATTTATGTGAAACTCATTAAAATAACACAGTTATGATACGATTTTTCAAACTTATACTATTGATTAGTATAGCGACATCTGCTTTAGCATGCGACGAGCCATCGCCCAATAATGGAAGTGATATCCCAGTAACCCCAGATGCTCCCGACCCTCCGCAGTATCCCACACAGACTGCACAAGTTGACGCTCTTATTGAGCAGTATTGGGAGTATGATATCACCAATGTTCCAGAGCTTATAGGTGGCAAGACTGGCTACTGGCAGCTCGACGCACGATTTAAGTACGACGCAGAGTATCAGAATATTGTAGCTATCGACACCGACTTCGGGGCAATGCTATGGGACGGCAATGGCGAAGATGTTCTGTGCCTATCGCGAAATAATGGTTATGCTAAGGTAAACCTCAACGAGAACTACGAACTCTACACGGAGAATGGCAGCTGGCAGTATGATGCTCGCACGCTACAACTAACGTTAGAGTGCGGTGGCAAAACAACCATTACAAAGCTCTCAGCACTGGGCGATGAGGTATTAGTATTAGACTATCAACGCGAAAACGGTAACATACGCGCGATATACAAGAGCGTAGACTACACTGAGTTGGTATGCCGCGAGACAACACTGCGTATCAGCTATTTGCACACCTTGTGCAACGATAGCAACACACCCATAACATCTGATGCACTTGTGGGAGTATGGGTGTTAAATAGTAGCGTGCTTTACGACGATGAATGGCAAGATGTTATAATGCCCCACCTCGTATTTGGATTCTGGCACGCTGTGGGCGGCTCAGCTCATACCTACACTCTCAATGCAGATGGTACAGGCCGATATTATGTTGAGATAGAAGAGCCTGGTACAGAACCTATTGATCAAGCAATCAAGTGGGACTACGATACCGATACACAGCTACTAACAATTGACTCGCACATAATAATGAATGTTGTAGGATTCAATGGCCAGTATCTGATTGTAGACCACAATAGCGATCGAAATCAACGAGAGATATACTTACGTAAAGAGTAGACTTTAGGCCAACGAATATGTACACTTAACCACTAAAGTAACACTTATGAATCCACTATGGCAGTGGATTCGCACAAAGTAGAGGTTTATTCTATTTGGAGCAAAATAGGCTAAAAACGGAACATACATATATTTCGGGTGCTATAAGAAATCTTATAGCACCTTCATTTTTTATTTCCATTTTCACTTTTCCGTTTTTTTTTGCTATATTTGCATGTTATATGTACCTATAAGTGCGAATGAAGCGATTAGTCATACTCATATACTTGATACTCTGCGGATTATTCACCACAGAGCAAGTCTCTGCACAGTATTACAGTTGGGGTGCCGATCCGCTTTCGTTCAACTGGCGAAAGATGAAGACCAAGGAGTATCGCGTGGTCTATCCCGACACAGCACAGCATATCGCCTCGCGTATGATGTACTATCTCGATGCAGTGAAGGATGACATCGACTACGGCTATCGCCATCCTCAGATGTCGATACCCTTCGTTGTCCACCCATCAAACTTTATGTCCAATGGCCTTGTTATGTGGATGCCACGACGCGTGGAGTTCATCTCAACACCCGATGTACATAGCTACTCGATGCCGTGGACCAAGCAGCTCATAGCCCACGAGTATCGCCACGCCGTGCAGTACAACAACCTCAACCGTGGCGTTGTCAAGGCACTGAGCTACGTACTCGGACAGCAGAGCTCGACGATAGGCCTACTCACCATGCCGCTATGGATGATGGAGGGTGATGCCGTGATGACCGAGACGGCGATGTCATCGTTTGGCCGCGGTCTGCAGCCATCCTTTACGATGGGCTACCGAGCCTACGGAAACGTTGCCTCCGAGTTCAAGAACATAGACAAGTGGTTCTGCGGCTCATACAAGGACTATATCCCCAACCACTACCAACTCGGATACCTCATGTCGCGCCATGGTTATAGCCGCTTTGGTCGTATCATGGGCGACGACGTGGCGGAGCTAACATCACGCCGACCCTACATGCTTGTATCGACGAGCTGGGTACTGAAGAAGCTATACGGCAGCTCGCAACCCAAGCTCTTCTACGACACATTCCATACGCTACATAACCACTGGGCACCACTTACAAAGGTTACGGAGACAACACGACACATACCCGTAGCGGAGCCTAAGTCCTACACCACATACTCGCACCCACAGGTGGCTGCTGATGGTACGCTTGTGATGCTCAAGGAGGATTTCGACCGACCCACAGCCTTTGTGCGCATCGACACACTCACGGGCAAGGAGCAGCGTATCGCCTATACTGGAATGGTATCGACACGTCCTGCACTAAGTAGCTCGGGGCGTATCTGGTGGACCGAGTACCGACAGAGCACGCTCTTTGCAGAAAAGGTAGCATCGCAACTATGCTATATGGACCTCGACAAGGCTCGCCCACGACACATACGCAAGGTGCGCAATGCCCTCTACCCCACACCTACCGACTCGGTGAATGTGGCGTGGGTGGAATACACGTCCGACGGCCGCTACACGGTGGTCGCCAATGGCATCGAGGAGCTCGACAAGCGCACAGCATTGGACTACGGCAGCGAGATACACGGCATGGCGTGGGATGATAAGAGCCACGGACTCTACGTCATCATCACCGACGACGACGGCATGCACATCTCGCGTGTGACGAAAGGGGGCTTCGAGCGCGTCACACGCTCGGCATACACCACACTTAGCGACCTACGCGCCGAGGATGGCCGTCTATACTTTGGCTCAATCGCCTCGGGGCGCGACGAGATCCACTGCTACGACATAGCCTCGGGCAAGGAGTATCGCCTTTCAACCTCGCGCTATGGCTCATTCCAGCCCATGCCCATCAACCGCAACAAGGTGGTGGCCACGACCTACGACCATCGTGGATACCTCCCCGTCGTGCAAGATATGAGCGACAGTGTGAAGGTGAGCTACGCCCCACATCCGCCAATCCTCATGGTTCCCGTCGTTAAGCCGTGGGATGTTGTCAACCTCGACACCGTGAGGTTTACACCCGAGGTAAAGGAGGAGGTTGAGCGCAAAACTCCACCCAAGCGTTTCCGCCGTGCGCTCCACGCCTTTAACATCCACAGCTGGGCACCGGCATCGTACGATCCCTACGCCATCATCGAGGAGTCGTCGATAGCCTTCAACTTGGGAGCTACAATCATGTCGCAGAACATACTATCAACAACCGAGGGCTTCCTCACCTGGGGCTGGAATCCACATGAGGGTTCGGTATTCAAGGGTACGTTGCGCTACTACGGCCTCGGCGTAAACTTCTGGGTGAGCGGCACGTATGGCGGTAGTCAGCAGATATACAAGGTGGCAGTCTACAACCCCGAACTCGGTGGTCTGGAGTACCCCGATGAGCCAGAGTTGGACCGTTATTTCTCGATAACGGCAGGAGCCTCGCTACCCCTTATGATGCAACATGGCTACCATACACGACAGCTCACAGTTGCAACATCGTGGAACTTCTCCAACGGCATGGTGGCAAATGTCGATAAGCTAACGTTCGACGGCGGCAAGGTGACAAACATCGCCACCATAGGTTACTCTCAAGGTGTACACCTGCTAAATATTGGGGTTACGTACCAGGATGTAGTGAGACAGGCACACCGCGACTTCCTTCCACCGTGGGGCGTGGTACTTGCGGCCAACTATGCACAAAACCCCACTACCGATGACTTCGGCCACCTCATCGTGGGCTATGCAAAGCTCTACACCCCAGGCTTTGCCAAGCACCACTCACTATCGCTCGCAGCATCGTACCAGACATCGCTCGGTGGCTTCCATTCGGACATGGTACTATCGGGCTTAGCGTTTAAATCAACACGCCTGCTGCCTCGAGGATACTCCTCGTACGACATAAGCAACAACCACTACATCGCCACCTCGATAAACTACCAGCTACCCATCTGGTATCCCGATGGCGGCTGGGAGGGTGTTATCTTCTTCAAGCGACTGAGGCTCAACGCTGGCTTCGACTACGCCTCGTTTAGCAACAAACGCCTCGATATGGAGGGTAACATGGGTTCGTTCGTGGATAGTCGTCGACATATCGGAGCCTACGGCATAGACCTCGGTGTAGATTTTAACCTCTTCACCCTACCCAGCTCCGCAACAATATCGGCAACATTCTCGTTATACAGAAAGATCGAGATTCATCCCTACAAGGATGGTAAGTTTCACTTCTCATTTGGCTTAGGATTACCATTCTAACACCAAGGGGATAAACAAGATAAATAGAGAAAAACCAAACAATATGGCAACGAAGAAACAAACCGCCAAGCAAAGACGCACGTGGAAGTCGTGGATGATTATAGCTCTATGGTCATTCACGCTCATAGGCATCGTCGCACTCACAAGCCTCTTTGTGATGGCCAAGACCGAGATTCTCGGCCCTATGCCCACATTCGATGAGTTGGAAAACCCCAAGACAAACCTCGCAACACAGATATACTCGGCCGATGGCGAGGTCTTGGGCACATACTTTATCGAGAATCGCACATATCTATCCTACGAGGATCTCTTCCCCGCCGACCGCACGCAGTGGCTCGAGATTGATGGTCACAAGCTGCCAACGATCGTTGCCGCATTGCTGGCCACTGAGGATGTGCGTTTCTTCGACCACTCGGGCATCGACTTCCAGGCTACGGCACGTGCAGGCATCCGCACCGTAATCCTCGGTCAGAGTGGCCAGGGTGGTGGTAGTACCGTCACACAGCAGCTTGCCAAGAATCTCTACAAGACTCGCCGTAACAAGGAGGGCATGGAGGGCAGTGCCGGTACACTTGCAGCTAAGGCGCAGGAGTATGTCATCGCCACGCAGCTCGAGTACAACTACACGAAGGAGGAGATCGTGGCCATGTACCTCAACACCGTGGAGTTCTCGAACTCCAACTTCGGCATCAAGTCGGCGGCCAACAACTTCTTCGGCAAGGAGCCATGCGACTTAGCCATCGAGGAGGCGGCTGTCATCGCTGGTCAGGTGAAGGCCCCAGGAACCTACGCACCGTTGAAGCGCGGTCTTCCGAACGAGAAGGCACGCGAGCGTCGCAACACGGTGCTCGATCGCATGGCCGTAGCGGGGGCAATCAGCGAAAAGCTCGCCGACTCGCTCAAGCAGCTACCAATAGACCTCTCGCGTTATCGTCGCGCTGGCGATGCTCACAACGAGGGTTCGGCGACATACTCCCGCGAGATGGTACGCCGTACTATGATGCTTCGCGAGCCAGAGCGCCGCAACTACTACACCGAGTGGGACTATCAGATGGCCTTGCAGGAGTATAACGACAACCCCATATATGGCTGGTGCTTGAAGAACCGTAAGGCAAATGGCGAACCATACGACATCTACCGCGATGGTCTTAAGATATATACCACGGTGGATGCTCAGATGCAGATATACGCCGAGGAGGCTCTCAGAGAACACATGGCCGAGATTGTACAACCACGCATGGATCAGCAGATTCGTAGCCGTGGTGGCTCGCTATTCCCCGACCTTAACAAGGCTGAATCGGACAAGAAGATAGCCTCGGCAATGCGCCAGACCGACCGCTGGAAGGATATGACCAAGGAGGGAGCTTCGGAGAAGGAGATTTTGGCAGCGTTCAATACCCCGTTGCAGATGTCGGTATTCACGTTCAGTGGTATGCGCGACACCATTCTCACACCTCGCGATTCGCTCATCCACTACAAGAAGACGATGCGTGCCTCGTTCGTAGCCATCGACCCCACGTCGGGCTATGTGCGAGCCTACGTTGGTGGCCCCGACTACCGCTTCTTCAAGTACGACGCTGCATCGCAGGCTAAGCGTCAGGTTGGCTCAACATCTAAGCCCTTCATCTACACCTTCGCCATAGACCACCTTGGCCTCACCCCCTGCACGCCTGTTCCCAACGTGCCCGTATCTATCGAGACACCCTCGGGAATATGGTCACCCAAGGAGGCAACCGAGGTTGAGTACACTGGCGTACACCCCCTCTACTGGGGTCTTGCCAACAGCCGCAACAACTACTCGGCGTGGATCATGAAGCAGGCAAAACGTCCCGAGGCCGTGGCAGAGTTTATCCACGACATGGGTATAAAGAGCTTCATCGACCCCGTGGTTGCACTGTGTATCGGCTCATACGACAGTAACCCTTACGAGATGGCATCGGCCTATTGTACCTTTGCCAACCAGGGTGTTCGTATCGACCCGATATTTGTAACACGCATAGAGGATAGCCAGGGTAACGTGCTCGCAACGTTCACGCCCAAGACCAACGATGTGCTATCGAAGCGCGTGGCATACACGATGATAACGATGATGCAGCGCGTGGTGACAATGGGTACAGCCCGCCGTATGATCTACGAGTTTAAGTTTGGCGACGTGGAGATTGCCGCAAAGACTGGAACCACGAACGACAACGTCGATGCATGGTTTATGTGTGCCGTGCCCAACCTGGTCATGAGTACGTGGGTTGGTGGCGACGAGCCGAGCATCCACTTCACACGTAACGCCGATGGCTCGCGTATTGCGCTACCTATCGCAGGTAAGTTCCTTACAAAGGTATTTGACGACGGTACACTCGGCGTATATCGCAGCGATAGGTTTGAACGCTCGGACGAGGAGCCGAACTACAGCTGTGAGGTTGATATGGAGGAGGATACATCCTCAACGACGGAGGAAGATATATTCTTTGGCGGCGAGGAGGAGTTCTTCTAAGCGCCCAAGAGCAATAGATATATTTAATATATGTTAAACCTATAAATAAAAAGATAGATTATGAAGATAGCAATAGTTGGTGCAAGTGGCGCCGTTGGTCAGGAATTTATCTCAATCTTGGAGAACCACCCAATGCCTATCGAGGAGCTTCAACTCTTTGGCTCAAAGCGTAGCGCAGGTAGCGTCTACCGCTTCCGTGGCCAGGATATCGTTGTTCGCGAGCTTCAGCATAACGACGACTTCAAGGGTGTGGATATCGCTTTAGTATCGGCCGGTGGCTCGGTCTCTAAGGAGTTTGCCACAACCATTACCAAGCATCATCCTTCTTTGACTTCCATCATTATAGAACAAAAAACTTCTCATGTCTTCTTGAATAGTAGCAACGCTACTTAAAATAAACTTACCATATCCACCAAAAGCATCTATTCCTACAAAAAATATTTTTGTTTCAGCATCAGCATTTTTCTGTAAATAAATTGCAACCTCTAACCATGAGTATAAATTATCAACAGATATAAACACCGTTTTACAACCATCTAAATACCTCTTTGAGCTTTCTGCATTTATTTTCAAACTATACCCATCTATTGATACAGGCTTATTTAATATTTTTACAAATTCCTTTACGCAATCAATTTTACTTTTGCTTTTGTATGGAAATGCAAATCTAAATGCATTATCAATTTTAAATTTATCATCATCAACTAGAGTCATTTCAGTTATATTTCTAGCTAAACACTGCTTTATTATATAAGAATTAACAGAACCAACACAAATGAATAGTACCAGCATAAAAATAGCTAAAGTCCAATATCTATTCATACCACACCTCCTAATCAGCAGAGAATATTTCTCTGATATCGTCCATTGTCAGAGATTTCACAATATTTCTGTCAACAGAAATTACGCTATCAACAAGATTACGTTTAACAGTTTTAAGCTTTTGAATTTTTTCTTCAACCGTATTTTTTGTAATTAATCTGTAAACAAAAACTTTTTTAGTTTGACCAATACGGTACGCACGGTCTGTAGCTTGGTCTTCAACGGCAGGGTTCCACCATGGGTCATAGTGAATTACATAATCTGCACCAGTCAAGTTCAAACCAGTACCACCAGCTTTCAAACTAATTAAGAATATTGGAACTTTACTGTTATTAAATCTTTCAACAGCGGCTTGACGGTCTTTTGTCTTACCAGTCAAGTATTCGTAATCAATGCCTTCACGTTCTAACCAGCCTTTTACTATATCTAGCATATTAACAAATTGGCTGAATAGAAGCACTCTATGACCTTCTGAAATAATTTCTTCAAGCATAACTTTAAGTTTTTCAAACTTACCTGAAGATAGAACGTGTTTAACGTTTTCTTTGTCATAAAGTCTTGGGTGGCAACAGATTTGACGTAAACGGAGTAGAGCAGAGAAAATTGATAGCCTGCTTTTTTCAAGACCGTTTTGTTCAATAGATTTAAACAA
>CALBKP010000080.1 GCA_937895825.1 uncultured Alistipes sp.
TTAATCTTATCTACAAATTTACGCAATCCCATAGCTTAGCTCTCCTTAATCATTAGGTTAATACCATCGCGCAAGATCTGCTGCATCTCAATCTTCGAAGGATCGACAAACTCGCAGAGTGCCAAATCCTCGGGAAGGACCTCATACAAACCAAGATTCTCCATCTTGTCGAGATCCTTAACAAGGCAGGCCTTGAGCAGATACGATACATAGACATCCATTGGCAAGTAGTTCTCATAGAGACCTGTTACCACGAAAGGACGCTCACCGCCATTGAGGTTGGTATCCAACTTATACTCCTTCTTAGGGCAGAGCCATGAGAAGTAAGCACGCGATACCGAGAAGCGGTGGAAGCGGGGCATAGCCCAGCCCAAAAGCTCGTACTTATCGCCCTCGGGGATAAGAGTGAGCATGTTAGCGCCAGCAGCGATGTAGCCATCGGCAGCGGTAGTGGTACCGGTGAGCACGTTACCCGAAATGATACGAACGCTTGCATCCACCTTGCCAACGATAGACTCTACGGCAGCACCCTCGATGATGCGCTTGTAAGCGGGCTTCTTAGCCTCGCTACCAGCAACAGCCACGGTCTTCGACATATCGAGTTTGCCGCTGAGTACCAAGCGACCCATAACTGCAACATCCTGGAGGTTTACAGTCCAAACGATGTCACCCTTAGCGATACGGTCGATGTGGTGAATCTGTACGCCCACATTACCTACGGGGTGCTTACCCGAGAATGTGTGGTACTCAACACCCTTAACTTCGGCCATAAAGCCCTCGTCGCCCTTGCGAGCTGAGAGGTGTACCTTACCGTCGGTCAAGCGAGCCAAGAGCTGCATACCGGCCTCGATTTCAGCTTTCTCGCCCTTCAACATGAAGTTGTAGTCGGGAGCCAAAGGTGCTGAATCGAATGCCGACACGAAGATAGCCTTAGGCTTTGCATCGGGGTTAGCGATAACGCCAAACGGACGCTCAACGATACGAGTCCAAAGACCCGATGCGAGCAACATCTCAACAATCTCAGAACGCTCTGCCTTGGCGGGGTTAACCACCTTAAGCTCCTTCATCTGCTGCTTCTGGTCAGGCTCAACAGCAACGTTGAGCAGCTTGCGCTTCTCACCACGATTGATGGCAGAAACCACACCGCTAACGGGCGAGGTAAACAGAATGCGCGGGTTGTTCTTATCGAAGAACAGTGCGCTACCGACCTCTACCTGATCGCCAACCTTAACCAACAGCTTGGGAGTAACGTTCTCGTAGTCAAGCGGACTAACGGCATACGACTTAGCCATGGGAGCATTCTCCACGACCTTCTCGGCTGCACCTGCCAGCTTGATGTCGAGACCTTTACATAATTTAATGTTTTTCGACATAAAAACTGTTTGTTAGATTATTAGTTTAATTTAATAGTTTTATTTTGTATGTTTGTTTCTATCCGGTTTTATCGGGCACTCATATACAATAAAAATGCGCACGAAGATACGCCTTTTTTTCCAAACAGACAATCATTTTGGCCTATAATTTTTGTTTTGGCTCAAAATTTATTAATTTTGTGGTCGGAGAGGTTTTGATATGATGTTCAACTATGTTGACATACACACCCATAATCCACGAGTGGATGTCGCATCGCCACACATGGCGGGTATTCATCCATGGGATGCCGCAAGCGAGGTTATGCTACCCGATTTTTCTACATGCGACATCATTGGTGAGACGGGTTTAGACTACGCTTGTGAGGTTGATCGCGCGAAACAGATGGCGCTCTTCGAAGCCCACCTACGCGCCGCCGAGGAGCTCGGTAAGCCCATAGTTCTGCACGTCGTACGCTCATTTGAGGATGTGATGCACACGCTACGTAACCACCCAATGCTTAGAGGTGTGCTCTTTCACGGATTCATTGGTTCGGCAGAGCAGGCGACGAGATGCTTGGAACGAGGATACTACCTCTCGTTCGGGGCTCGTTCACTACGTTCGCCACGAACGTGCAAGGTAATTGCCACCACCCCAGCAGACCGTTTGTTTATGGAGACTGACGACAGTCCTACTCCAACGATCGAAGAACTCTACGCAACGATTGCTGAGCTACGCAAAGAGGACATTGTAGAGTTGGGAAAACAGATAGAGAAAAACTACGAAAAATTGATTTTAAGATAATGGATAACTGGTTAGAACGCACAGAGTTACTCCTCGGACCAGAGAAACTCATGATGCTCCGCAACGCTCATGTTCTTGTCGTTGGCGTTGGAGGCGTTGGAGCATACGCTGCCGAGATGATAGTGCGCGCAGGCGTAGGTCGTATGACCATTGCCGATGCAGACAACGTATCGCTGAGCAACATCAACCGCCAGCTCGTCGCGCTACACTCTACCGTGGGACGACCCAAGTGCGAGATTCTTGCCGAGCGACTTAAGGATATAAACCCCGAACTTGAGCTACACACCGTAAACCGCTTCATCAAGGACTCGGAGACAGACGAGCTACTCGACAGCGCAAAGTTCGACTATGTGGTAGATGCCATCGACACACTATCACCTAAGCTCGCGCTCATAAAGGGTGCTCTCGACCGCGGCATACCGCTCGTAAGCTCAATGGGGGCTGGAGCAAAGACCGACCCGACGCTCATGGAGATTAAGGATATAGCCAAAACACACCACTGCCCGCTGGCACACATGCTCCGCAAGCGACTCCATAAAATAGGCATAAAGCGCGGATTCCGCGCAGTATTTTCACCCGAGCCAGTGCGTGAAGGTGCGATGATTCTTTGTGAGGAGCAGAACAAAAAATCGAACGTAGGCACCATATCTTACATCCCAGCCCTCTTTGGCATAGGCTGTGCCTCGGTAGTCATACGTGACCTCGTGGGCGAAATGCCTGCAAAAGGCGAAACCGAATAATTAACGTAAAACTAATAATCTAAAACTCAAACAATATGAAGAAAATAGTCTTTTTGGACGAGTACAGCATTGCTGGACGCGACCTCTCGAAGATAACATCACAGGGCGAATATATAGCCTACGAAAATACACGTAAAGAGGATGTTGTCGAGCGACTTAAGGGCGCAGACATAGCTATTACGAACAAAGTGATGATTGACGGCGAGGCTATGCGTCAGCTCCCCGACCTGAAGCTTATTTGCGTAGCGGCAACGGGCATGAACAACGTAGATCTGAATGCTGCTGCCGAACTGGGCATCGTAGTAAAGAATGCCGTGGGTTACTCTACATCGTCGGTAGCAGAAACGACGCTCGCCTCGGCACTCGCTCTGGCACGTAACATTGTATACTTCAACGAGTACTTTCACGATGGTCGCTACTCGAAGGCCGACCGCGCCTTCTCATACGATCGTCTCACGTTCGAGATTAGCGGCAAGAGGTGGGGCATCGTTGGCCTTGGCAACATTGGCCGCGAGGTGGCACGCCTTGCCACGGCCTTTGGTTGCGAGGTGCGTTACTTCTCGACATCGGGCACGAAGCGCAAGGAGGCATACCCCGCGATGGAGCTTAAGGAGCTTTTGGAGTGGAGCGATATTGTATCAGTACACTCACCCCTCAACGAGCTCACACGCGACCTCATTGGCCGCGAGGAGCTTAAGATGATGAAGCCGTCGGCCATAATCATCAACGTTGCACGCGGAGGCATTGTTAACGAGGCGGCACTTGCCGAGGCTCTCGACAACGAGTGGATTGCAGCGGCAGCCCTCGACGTATTCTCGGTAGAGCCATTGCGCACATCACCGCTCTACGACATCAAGGATAAGTATCGTCTATTGGCATCGCCACACAACGCATGGTCGGCGGTAGAGGCTATCGACCGTCTGATTGACTGTGTAGCCGAGAATATCCGCACGTGGCAAGAACAGGCATAATTATACCCTTTATTGCGATTATTTTCACACTATTCGGGACTGAAGCTACACAAGCTACATCGCCCGAATGGTGTGATTCGTTGCGCCATAGAGTATCTGCTGAGCTACGTCCTGCCTACAACATCGTCTCTCACTACGCCTTCAGAGAGGGCAACAGACCGCTTAACAACGCCCTTTCGCTACACGCACGCTACGCCTTCAGCTTCTCTCCCGAAAGTCATTTGGGTCGACTCTACCCCACAACATATCAAGGTGTGGGCATTGCTACCTATACATTCTGGAGTCATGACACAACAGGAACGCCTATGGTAGCATACGTAATGCAGGGAGCTCGCATTGCGGATTTTGATAATCGGCTGTCGTTAGGCTATGAATGGAATCTCGGCTTTTCATGGGGATGGCATCCCAACAATGCCATGAACTCACGCTACAACGTTATGATAAACGTTGCCCTTCCATTAACCTGGCGTATATCCCCACACTGGGAGTTGTCGCTAACACCCGACTACACACATTTTTCCAATGGCGATACGGCCTTTTCCAATAGTGGAGCCAATATGTTTGGATTGCGTCTGGGGACGACATATCTATTTGACACAGATGACACCTTTGCTGATGCCAAGCGTTACATAACTCCATCGGAAGAGTTTGCCCGCAAAAGTTTCGCCAGACACCTGAGCTACGACGTGATGCTTTATGGTGCGTGGCGCGCAGACCGTTTCTTTGACGGCGAGAATCTTTATGTAATCAACGATGCTCTACCAATAGCTGGCATCAATTTCCAACCACACTACCACCTTAACCGACACTTTGCCATCGGTGCATCACTCGACATACAAGCAGATAGCAGCCTAAACCTATACAACGGCGTAATGAATGAGAATGGAGATGTCATCAGCTACTCACGACCGCCGTTATGGCAACAGATGGAGGTAGGCATTTCGGCACGAGCCGAAATAAACGCCCCAATATTTACAATTGGTGTCGGTTTTGGCGTAAACCTACTTGACACAGGCTACGACTCAAGTCGCATATACGCCATATTCTCGCTTAAAGCATTCGTCACGAAGAGACTATTCCTATACGTCGGTTATCGTTTCAACAGCATACAATACACCCAAAATCTTATGTATGGCATTGGAATCAGGTTGTAGTATAACGACAACAAAAGCCGAGGGGCAAGCCATTCATCTTGGCTTGCCCCTCGATTATATATCGAGCACAATTTACTCGCGCATAAACTTCGGGCGACCGAAGTTAAAGCCTATACCTGCGTAGACGTTGAACGACTTATTATAACGAGGAAGGCTGACAGGTAATGCCTCAGGGCCTGGCACACGACGCATACCGATAAAATCGGCACCTACATATATGTTAATCACGCGCGGATGTATGTTGAGCGCGAAGCCAAAGATACCGAACTTATTGTGGTTAAGGAAGGTGTGGCTAACCGTTGCCGAGAGCCAGTTGGTAGGTCGGAAATTTACCGAGGCTGTAAGCTCGGAATAGGTCATCGTATTACAGAATTTAGTATGCGACAACAGACCAAACGCAATGTGGTTATTCAAGATGTTATACTCAGCACCAATATTGAGCGAACAGTTGAGCATAGAGCTATATCCCTTGTTACCCGATGGATCATCGACAATCATCTCAAAGCTACCATCTGCATCAGCCTCCTGTGTCTCAAAATTAAAGCCCTTGTAGTAGAAGTCACCAACTACCGAGCCAGAGATGTGCGATCCTGCTGACCACTTGATGAAGCCGAGGTCAGTGATTGCTGCCGAGAGCTTGAGGTTATCATCCAACAGACGCACCTCCGCACCGAGGTCTAACGCAAAACCGTAGTTCTTGAAATTGCTAAGCATATAGCTGGGGTCGGTGACGATTGCCTGGTCTAAAGGTAGCTCGCTACCACCCTGCACCGTGCTATTGTCGATAAAGATACCACTGGCACGCAACGTACCACGCAGCTGACCACTAACCGACTCGGGCAATACATCGGCATAAAGCTGGCTGAACTGTCCGCGGGCGTTAGCAATACCTACGAGGAACTTGGCCTTGACACCTACGTTGATGAAGTCACAGACACGGAACGATGTTCCGATATAGGCATCCATATAGGCATCGGCCTCAAGTGCTGTGTCACCAAGATCATAGACACCATTACCCAAGCTCTTGAGTGCCTTGAACACATCCATCGACATAGCCATATCGGCCGAAACGTTAGCATTGAGTCCGAATGTCCAGTACGACTTTTTCACGTAGAAACCTACGCCGAGAATATTCGTCTTAAGGTTAGCCGACAGCTTACCCACCGATGGCAACTTACCGAGGAACTCCTCCGTAGATACTGCACCATGGAGGGCTGTAACGACCTCACCATTACGCTGGTACAGGAAGTTATCTATCGACAAGAAGTTAGTAGACATATTCATACCAAGTCCACTCATTGCAGGAAGTGCTATATATCCGCGCGTGGGTGTGATGGCAGGATTAAAGTCATTACGGAAGTACGATCCCTCCATAAAATATGAGGAACGCGACTGAGCGACAACATCAATGCTACACAGCATGATGGCCGCAACCAAAAGGGTTAGTACTCTTTTCATATATCTATTCGTTTTTTATTCGCCCATAAAATCCATTACATCGACGGTGATACCACCAGCAAGCTCAAGCTGCAGCTTTAGACCGATCGTCTGTTTCTCGTTCAATGGCACAGAGAGCTCGTTCGCGGCACTCTTACCTACCAAGTCGAATCTGATACCATCTATGGCGGTAACGTTAGCTACACTACCATCCTCGCCGAGGTCAACGACAAGACGCAAGACGCTCTCAGCTACGGTAGCACCATCCTCCGAGCCCTGAATAGAGGCATTATCCTCGATAAATACCTGAGCCTCCGTGGGGTTACCATCCACGTCGAGAAGCGTAACATTAGCACCAAGTTCGAGAGGAGTACTATTAGATACGGTTGCGATAAATGCAATGTCACCAACCTTGACATCGTAACCAGCAATGTCGGCAAATATATCCTTAAGGCCATCAGTCTTTCCGCTATACTTCACCTCAAACTCCTGATCTACGGCCAAAGGTACGTTGATAGAGTAGTCGTACTCAACAACAAACGAGTCGTCGATATACACCTCCTGAACAATGCTGCTATCCACCGAGAGCGAAATAGAGAGGTCGAATGAGTCGGGAAGATCGCCTAAGAACATCTTCGTAACATCCTTTGCGATGAAGGTATACTTACTATCACTATACTCATCAGCAAGGCTCTCGTCGGCGATTACAAGCGTTGTCTTTGCGTCGGTGATAACACCACCGAGGTAGGTTGCCGGCTCAACAGGGATATCATAAACAGATACCTTGTTCTCCTCGACAGGCACTCCGTTAAGACTTGGAGTAACAGAGGCATCAATCGTTGCTGGGATAGTTAGAGGATTGGTGATATTTACCATAATCACTGGCTTGACACCTACACCAACAACCTCGATATCGTGGCCACGGAGCCCCTCGAGTTCAAACGTCTGGTTGATATTGTAATCGTAGTCAACCTTACCGTTTACAGATACTATTTCGAGCGTCATAGGCTCAACGCCAACAGTTACGTCGACCATGCCCTCGTGCATCAACGACGAGGTCATAATGGTTGAGCCATCTACGAAGTAGACGTTAATGCTCGGCGCAAACTCAAGCTCTATATCACCGTATGCATTGGGCGAGATACCATTGCTACCAAAGTCAAGGCCCTCAACCTCAATCTCGAGGCCACGATTAAGAGCACTCAGATTGGCTCTAAGAACACCACTCTCTTTGTCATACTTGTAATCCGCACCACTCTTCTGCTTAATCTCAAGGAATGTGGGGAGTTTGACAGCCACCTCAAGTTTATCGGCATACTCATCGAGCCACTCCAAGCCCTTGGCATAGACACCAAGCGATGTTCCATCCATAATCGACACGCCATTGAGTGACTTCACAGCTGCCGGAAGATCCTTGATAACGAAGGTGCTACCCTTGTCGGGCACATACTCAAAGAGGCTATCCTCCGTATTTACCTCAACCTCAGCATCACCAAACTCGAAATCGGCATAGAGTTCCAAATGGGGCTTACGCTTGATTGAGAACGAACCAGGCTTAGCCTTAACTTCAAACTTCATATCGTAGGTAAGAACCAAGGGTATGTCGAGGTGGTTATTCTCGTCAAGGCGAGCATCGTTTATCACGCTCTCAACATAGATCACAAAGTCGAGATTACCGACACCAGGCTCAATAACATACTCATCGTTAAAGTGGTCGCCTACGTATATTACCTCATTATCGGCATTAAGAATCGTAAACGAGCCACCGCTAACCTTAAGGTCAAACCACAGATTACCACCACCATTGATGTCGGCGAGGTCATTAAACTGAACGCTCAGACGCATAGGTGCTCCCTTATGCTTATCTTCTACATCGCGGAAGATGACCTTGTTTACATTCTTAATCTGCTCTGGAATGTCGAGCTCAAGGTTCATATCATCGCCAGCGAACTCCTTATAGAACGATCCGTATATCGTGGGAAGCTCAACACCCTCAGGTATGTAATATTCGTAATCCGAGAGGTCGAGACCTGGAATCACGGGAAGCGATGTGAAGTTATCCAACTCTCCGAGGTCGACATATATATCTGACTCCTCATCGATAACAACACCATGCATATCGAGGTCAAACTGCGGATATTCGACCTGGAAATTGTTTACAATCTCATCGATATTAAACGAGCTCACTACACCGCCAATCTCGATGTCATCACCCTCATCCGCATATACGAACGAGAGGTTACCATTTTCATCAATTTCAAGACCCTTAATCTCTTCGTCGCCAAGGAGTTCGGCTATCGACTTATCGTCGAAGTAGCCGAGTGGTACGACTGTAGTGCCCGTACCCACCGTTACCTCGGTGGAGATGTTGTCCAGTCTAAACGAATCATCAACGCAAGATACTGTTGCGATTGCACATACCACCCAAAATAGATGGCAGATAATCTTTGTCGGTTTCATATTTTATTTTATTTGGTTGTCGAGTAACAGGGATTGTTATCACTACCGCAAATTTAGTAATTTCGGCGTAAATATCCAACGAATAGTCCAAGTATTTATGCCATGCGAGTATCTAATACGTATGAAAAATCCCGAGATATTCTCGGGATAGTATAATCAAGTGCTATGTTATTATTCACGCACGGGCTTGGCCCTTAGGTGTTTCGGGCGGCCAAAGTTAAAGGCAAAACCAGCATAGACATTTATCGATGTGGCTCGCTGTCCCTTTACGAAGTGCGGGATATAGTACTCCTGATGACAGCTCGTCTGCTTAACATAGTCGCTGACGCGCACATACTTCATGTCGATAAAGTCTACGCCTAAGAAGATGTTCATGCCCGCAGGGTGGATGTTTAGTGCCGCGCCAAAGATGCCCGCCTTGTTGCCATTGAGGAACGTATGGCTGAGAGTTGCCGTAATCCAGTTTGTAGGACGAAGGTTAACAGAGGCTGTCAACTCACTCATAACGAAGTTATTACACATCTTCGTATGCGACAACAGGCCGAAGCCTATATGATTACGCAGGATGTTATACTCCGCACCGATGTTTACCGCACAGTTAAGGCGCGTGGTGTAGCCCGCATTCTCGGGCTTTCGCATATAGGACTCTTGCTCGCTCATAAAGTAGCCGTCGCCACCAGGCACATAGCTACTCTCGAAGTCGCCCACCATGTGTGTCGATGGCTTCCACTTGATAAAGCCGAGGTCGGTGATTGCCGCCGAGAGCTTTAGGTGGTCATCCACCAGGCGCATCTCTGCACCGAGGTCCACAGCAAGGCCAAAGCTCTTAATTCCCTTGAAGAGGTCATACCATGCATCCGCCACAACGACATCACCATCATACCCTCCATCTGGCGTGATGTTGCTGTTGTCTATACCACCAGCACTGCCCCACCAATTGCCGCGTAGCGTGCTCTCAACATGATCGCCACGCGTGATGGCCGTCACCTCCGTAGCCTTGTAGCCCACATTCACGATGCCCATCAAGAACTTAGCCTTCACGCCTACAGTTACCCAGTCGGCCACGGGAAACGCTGCGCCGATGTAGGCATCGAAATAGCCCGTAGCACCCTCGCTAAAGCCTCCACGATATGGGCTGCCATCTGCAGCCTTAATGTGACGCAGCATATCCTTCGACTCCGACGACTCGGCCGTAAGGTGGAAGTTTATACCGAGATTCCAGAATGTTCGTTTGGTGTAAAAGCCTAAGCCAAAGAGAGTAATATCCATATCGAGATTCTGGTTACACCAGTTTGGCAGTGGCGCGAGGAACTCCTCCGCCGTGACAGAGTTATGCAGTCCCGAAAGGTACTCGCCATCCCTATAAAAGCGCGTATTCTCTATCGAGGCATAGTTCGACGAGTTGTTTATGGCGATACCCGATATAAGTGGGAAGGCGATGTATCCGCGCGTAGGCGCAAGTGCGGGGTTGAGCTCCGTGCGAAAGTATGAGCCCTCCATGAAATATGATGTGCGTGACTGCGCCGAGACCTCGGCAATACCAACCAACGTAAATAATACGACTATTAGTGATATAACTCTTTTCATGATGTCTACATCTTATGCTGTTATCCAATTTTTAACAAAGGTACGAAATAATACTTAGATAGCAACCCCTCGAATGAAATAAATGGCAGCGATAGCCACCGAGCTGTGGCATAATGGAGACTCGGTCGTATACTACCTTTTATCTAAAAATTAGATTTTCAAAAATATAGGGCGGTTAAAAGGTTGTTTGCGCTGCGCGCTTAAGGGTAATTTAAAGAGTAGTTAAGGGGGTATATAAGTTAAGCAAGGCCAGCGGACAAAGATATTGCGTGATACTCATCCCCATCGAACCCACATAACCCATTTGACCCACACCCCCAACAGATAAATAGAGCACGACCCCGAATTTCATGTCGGAAGGGTTATAACTTGGTATCGACACGAAAAATGGCGGATGGGATATAGAGCATTTCCCATTCGCCATTTTGACTGAGAGGTCTAAGTAGCCCTCTTATCACATGAAATTTACTTATTGAGCTTTGCCCACGTATCCTTCAACGTCACCGTACGGTTGAAGATAAGGTGGTCGGGAATTGAATCCTTATCGACATTGAAGTAGCCGATACGCTGGAACTGAAGATAGTCATAAGGCTTAGCCTCAGCGAGATACTTCTCCACATAGCACTCATTGAGCACCTTCAAAGAGTCATCGTTGATCATCTCCTTCATAGCCTCGAGAGCCTCGCAGTTGCGCTCCTTGCGGATGGCAGCCATCTCGTCACGGGGATTCTCCACCTTCCATAGACGGTCGTAGAGGCGCACCTCGGCCTTAAGGCAGTGGTCGGCGCTCACCCAATGAAGTGTGCCCTTAACCTTGCGGTTACTACCAGGCATACCAGTCTTTGTATCGGGGTCATACTCGGCATATACGGTGGTTACGTTACCATCGGCATCCTTCTCACAGCCAGTACACTTGACGATATAAGCATTCTTCAGGCGAACCTCCTGGCCAGGGGTCATGCGGAAGTACTTCTTCGGTGCATCCTCCATAAAGTCGTCGCGCTCCATCCATAGCTCGCGGCTGAACTCGATGGTGTGCGCGCCCGACTCTGGATCCTCTGGATTATTCACAGCCTCCATAGCCTCAACCTGACCCTCGGGATAGTTGGTGATGATAAGCTTCACGGGGTCGATAACGGCACTCACTCGCGTAGCACGCTTGTTGAGGTCGTCACGCACGGCACTCTCCAAAAGAGCCATGTCGTTCAATGCATCGTAAGTCGTGTAGCCAATCTTATCGACAAAGTTACGTATCGACTCAGGCGAGTAACCACGGCGACGGAAGCCGCACAACGTCGGCATACGGGGGTCATCCCAGCCGTTAACCAAGCCCTCCTTAACGAGGATGAGCAGATTACGCTTGCTCATAAGCGTATAGTTTAGGTTGAGTTTGTTGAACTCATACTGGCGGGGACGCTCGTCCGATGGGTCGACACCCTCCTTCACCCAGTCGACAAACAGGTCGTACAAGGGGCGATGGGGCACAAACTCAAGGGTACACAACGAGTGCGTCACACCCTCGAAATAGTCGCTCTGGCCGTGGGCGAAGTCGTACATGGGGTACACCTTCCACTTATCGCCCGTGCGGTGGTGGGGGTGGTTAACAACGCGGTAGATGATAGGATCGCGGAAGTGCATATTCGAGCTTGCCATATCAATCTTAGCACGCAACACCATACGTCCCTCCTCAATCTCGCCATTGGTC
>CALBKP010000081.1 GCA_937895825.1 uncultured Alistipes sp.
ACATCGCTAAGGCTGTTCAGGAGGTTAAGGCCGGTAAGATTGACTTCAAGGTTGACAAGTATGGTATTATTCACACTGCTATTGGTAAGGTATCATTTACCCCTGAGCAGATCGTTGACAATGCCAAGGAGGTTTTGAGCACAATCATCAAGCTTAAGCCTTCTGCAGCTAAGGGTACTTATGTAAAGAGCATTTACCTCTCTACAACTATGAGCCCCGGTGTTGAGGTTGATCCTAAATCAGTAGAAACAAAGTAATTGAAGGAGGATAGAGATTATGACTAAGCAAGAAAAGTTGGCCGTTATCAACGGTCTTACCGAGCAGCTCAACGCCTACCCTCACTTCTATTTGGCTGACATTGAGGCTTTGAACGCTGAGCAGACTGCAGCATTGCGTCGTCAGTGTTTCGAGAAGAAGGTAAAGCTTGTTGTTGTTAAGAACACATTGCTTTGCAAGGCTTTGGAGAATGTTGGCAAGGCTGATGAGGAGTTGGTAGCCGTATTGAAGGGCTCGACATCTATCATGTTCACTGAGACAGGTAAGGTTCCTGCGCAGCTCATCAAGGAGTTCCGCAAGAAGAACGATAAGCCTGTTTTGAAGGCTGCCTACGTAGAGGGCTGCACTTATGTCGGTGACAACCAGCTTGACACTCTTTGCAATATTAAGAGCCGTGAGGAGCTTATTGGCGATATCGTTATGCTCTTGCAGTCGCCTGCTAAGAATGTCATTTCTGCTCTGCAGTCAAATGCAGGCCAGAAGATCGCGGGTCTTGTTAAGGCCCTCGAGGAGAGAAACAATTAATAAAAAGAAACAAAAACAAAATTTAATAAAATTACACAACTATGGCAGATGTAAAGGTATTGGCAGAAGAGTTGGTTAACTTGACTGTTAAGGAGGTAAACGAATTGGCTACTATCCTCAAGGAGGAGTATGGTATTGAGCCCGCTGCTGCAGCTGTTGCAGTTGCAGCTCCCGCAGCTGGCGCAGGCGAGGCTGCAGTTGCAGAGAAGTCTACTTTTGACGTAATCTTGAAGAGCGCTGGTCAGGCAAAGCTTCAGGTTATCAAGGTTGTTAAGGAGGTTGCTGGCTTGTCATTGGGCGATGCTAAGGCATTGGTTGACGGCGCTCCTAAGGCAATTAAGGAGGGTATCTCTAAGGAGGAGGCTGAGTCTATCAAGTCTTCACTTGAGGAGGCAGGTGCTGAGGTTGAGCTTAAGTAATTCCTAAGGGATTATTAAGTCTCTCACCAACCTTTAAGGTATAGGGTTTACGTAAAAGTAAGCTCTATGCCTTTTCTGGTCTAATATTCGGGAGTGCAATTGAGGCTGTGCCCGAATGTTGGAAATTTTGATGCTCTCAGAGTGTAATCTTTTTACACTGAGAGCATTACCGGGATAAACAAGTCCTGAATTTTTAGGCTTATGCCCATATCGTTGCCCTTTGATGCTAGCGAGGCGGATGTTGTGTCGTCTTGCCGTAATGTTAGGAGGGTGCAGGCTTTTAGAGGTGATGTTAGCTGTGCTGTTGGGATCAGTTTTATGTGATGCTGGCGGTGGCAGATAACTCGGAGGTTAAATGATTGTTTCGTTCGCATCTCGACATAGCTCTAACGATCAGTGCCGTATATCTAGCGGTCGGTGATAGGTCAAAAGTGTATATATTCACTAATAACACAAAAGGATTATATGTCCGCTACACAACAACAAAGAATTAGCTTTTCTACCATCAAGAACAGGGTTCCATATCCTGATCTTCTGGAGATACAGCTTAAGTCATTCCGTGATTTCTTCCAGCTTGACACCACAGCTGAGAACCGCAAGAACGAGGGTCTCTACAAGGTGTTCAACGAGAACTTTCCAATCACAGACACCAGAAACAACTTCGTTCTGGAATTTATCGACTATTACATCGACCAGCCCCGTTACACCATCGAGGAGTGTTTGGAGCGCGGCTTGACGTATAGTGTACCCCTCAAGGCGAAGCTTAAGCTCTACTGTACAGACACCGAGCACGAGGACTTTGATGAAGTAGTGCAGGATGTCTATTTCGGTCTTATCCCCTATATGACCGAGCGCGGTACTTTCATTTTCAATGGTGCCGAGCGCGTAGTAGTATCGCAGCTTCACCGTTCGCCTGGTGTGTTCTTTGGTCAGAGCATGCACACCAATGGCACGAAACTCTATTCGGCTCGTATCATCCCATTCAAGGGTTCGTGGATCGAGTTTGCTACCGACATCAACAATGTGATGTACGCGTACATCGACCGTAAGAAGAAGTTGCCCGTAACTACGCTTTTGCGTGCTATTGGCTACGAGACTGACCAGCAGATCTTGGAGATATTCGATCTTGCTGACGAGGTAAAGGTTACGAAGTCGAATTTGAAGAAGAACGTGGGCCGCAAGTTGGCAGCACGTGTACTATCGACGTGGGTCGAGGACTTCGTCGATGAGGATACCGGTGAGGTAGTATCTATCGAGCGTCACAACGTTATCGTTGACCGCGAGGTAGAGTTGCAGGAGGAGCACATCGACCAGATTATCGAGTCTGGTGCCAAGACCATCCTTTTGCATAATGAGAACCCCTCGGGTATTGATTTCTCGATTATCTACAATACATTGCATAAGGATCCATGTAACTCCGAGAAGGAGGCAGTTGTCTACATCTATAGGCAGTTGCGCGCCTCGGAGCCACCCGATGAGGCTACGGCCCGTGACGTTATCGAGAAGCTCTTCTTCTCGGACAAGCGTTACGACTTGGGTGACGTGGGTCGTTTCCGTATTAACAAGAAGTTGGAGTTGTCGATTGATCCTGCTATTCGCACGCTTACTCGTGAGGATATCATCGAGATCATCAAGTACCTCATCCAGCTTATCAACTCGAAGGCCGACGTTGACGATATCGACCACTTGTCGAACCGTCGTGTACGTACCGTAGGTGAACAGCTTGCCAATCAGTTCTCTGTTGGTTTGGTTCGCATCGCACGTACAATCCGCGAGCGTATGAACGTCCGCGATAACGAGGTCTTCACACCTGAGGATTTGATTAACGCAAAGACTTTGGCAAGTGTCGTTAACTCGTTCTTCGGTACGAGCCAGTTGTCGCAGTTCATGGATCAGATCAACCCCTTGGCCGAGATTACGCATAAGCGTCGTCTTTCGGCGTTGGGTCCTGGTGGTCTTTCGCGTGACCGTGCAGGTTTCGAGGTTCGAGACGTACACTACACGCATTATGGTCGTTTGTGCCCCATCGAGTCGCCTGAGGGTCCGAACATCGGTCTTATTTCGTCGCTTTGCGTATATGCCAAGATTTCGGATATGGGCTTCATCGAGACTCCCTATCGTAAGGTGGAGGATGGTGTTGTCGACCTTAATAATGATAATATTCGCTACTACTCTGCCGAGGAGGAGGAGGGTCAGATCGTGGCACAGTCGAATGAGCAGCTCACCGACGATGGCCACTTCTTGAACACCGACCGTATCAAGGCTCGCCTTGGTGCCGACTTCCCTGTTGTTCACGACACGGAGGTTAACCTCGTAGACGTAGCTCCTAACCAGGTTGCCTCTATTGCTGCGAGCCTTATTCCTTTCTTGGAGCATGACGATGCTAACCGTGCATTGATGGGATCTAACATGATGCGTCAGGCTGTACCGCTTGTACGACCTGAGGCTCCTATCGTAGGTACGGGTATCGAGAAGGATATGATTGTTGATAGCCGCATCCAGGTTGTCGCTGAGGGTGATGGTGAGGTAGTATTTGCTGATGCTACACGTATCGAGGTTCGCTACGATCGCTCGGAGGATCAGCAGATTGCATCATTTGCACCCGAGGTTACTGTATATGAGCTTCCTCGCTACCGTCGTACTAACCAGAACACTACCGTTACCTTGAAGCCTACGGTGCTTACGGGAGAGAAGGTTACTAAGGGCCAGATCCTTACCGAGGGATACTCTACCGAGAAGGGTGAGTTGGCACTCGGCCGCAACCTTAAGGTAGCGTTCATGCCTTGGAAGGGTTACAATTTCGAGGATGCTATCGTTATCTCGGAGCGTATTCAGCGTGAGGATATCTTCACATCGGTACACGTTGACGAGTATATCATGGAGGTTCGTGATACGAAGCGTGGTGTCGAGGAGCTTACCTCGGATATTCCTAACGTTTCGGAGGACGCAACCAAGGACTTGGACGCAAACGGTATCATCCGTGTTGGTGCTAAGGTAACGCCTGGTGACATCCTTATCGGTAAGATTACACCTAAGGGTGAGAGCGATCCTTCGCCTGAGGAGAAGTTGCTCCGCGCCATCTTCGGCGATAAGGCTGGTGATGTTAAGGATGCATCGCTCAAGGCACAGCCCTCGTTGCATGGTGTTGTTATCGACACTAAGCTCTATAGCCACACTCAGAAGGAGGGTAAGCGTAACCGTAACGCCGAGAAGGCTCAGATGGAGCAGCTCGACGCAGAGTACGCAGCAAAGGTGGCTGAGTTGACAAAGACGTTGGTAGATAAGTTGTGGCGCTTGTTGGAGGGTAAGACCACCACTGGTATCTATGACTATTACAACGTTGAGTTGTATGCTCCGGGCGAGAAGTTTAGCGTTAAGATGCTTGAGGATATCGCTACTACAAGCTTCGACAGCAAGTCGGGCATTGCTAATGGCTATATGAACCTCGGTCGCACACGTTGGACTGGCGATGAGCACGATGATCAGCTTATCTCGCTCACTATTAATAACTACACTATCGAGTGTAAGAAGGCAGCGGCTGCCGTTAACCGTGAGAAGTATAACCTCACGAACGGCGACGAGATTCCTACATCGGGTGTTATCCAGATGGCTAAGGTCTACATCGCCAAGAAGCGTAAGCTTAAGGTAGGTGATAAGATGGCAGGTCGTCACGGTAACAAGGGTATCGTAGCGAAGGTTGTTCGTGACGAGGATATGCCATTCTTGGAGGATGGTACTATTGTAGACATCTGTCTTAACCCGCTTGGTGTGCCTTCGCGAATGAACCTCGGTCAGATCTACGAGACAGTCCTTGGCTGGGCTGGTAGAGAGCTCGGTTTGAAGTTCGCAACGCCTATCTTCGATGGTGCTTCGCTTGACCAGATCAACGAGTACACAGCTGAGGCCGGTATTCCTCACAGTGGTCGTACATACCTCTACGATGGTGGTACGGGTGAGCGTTTCGACCAGCCTGCAACGGTGGGTGTTATCTATATGCTCAAGCTTGGTCACATGATCGACGATAAGATGCACGCTCGTTCTATTGGTCCATACTCACTCATCACTCAGCAGCCTCTCGGTGGTAAGGCACAGTTTGGTGGTCAGCGATTTGGTGAGATGGAGGTTTGGGCTTTGGAGGGCTTCGGTGCTGCCAACATCCTTCAGGAGATCCTTACGATCAAGTCGGATGATGTTGTTGGTCGTGCCAAGGCTTATGAGGCCATCGTCAAGGGTGACAATCTGCCACGTCCGGGCGTACCGGAGGCAATGAACGTGTTGTTGCACGAGTTGCGTGGCTTGGCACTGTCGGTAAAACTTGAGTAAGCGAACATTAAAACTTAGGACATTATGTCATTCAATAGAGATAATAATAAGATGAGTAGCTATAGCCGTATCTCGATTGGTCTTGCCTCTCCCGAGGAGATTCGTGCCCAGTCGAGCGGCGAGGTGCTCAAACCCGAAACAATCAACTACCGCACCTACAAGCCCGAGCGTGATGGTTTGTTCTGCGAGCGTATCTTCGGTCCTGTTAAGGACTACGAGTGCCACTGCGGTAAGTATAAGCGTATCCGCTATAAGGGTATTGTCTGCGATCGTTGCGGTGTGGAGGTTACCGAGAAGAAGGTGCGCCGTGAGCGTATGGGACATATCTCATTGGTAGTCCCCGTGGTACATATCTGGTACTTCCGTTCGCTGCCCTCAAAGATTGGTTATCTGTTGGGTATCCCATCAAAGAAACTCGAGGCCATCATCTACTACGAGCGCTATGTTGTCATCAACGCAGGTGCTGCTAAGGAGCAGGGTATCGAGCGTTTACAGACCCTGTCGGAGAAGGAGTATTTGGATGTAGTTGCAGCTCTTCCTAAGGGAAATCAGGCGTTGGACAACGACGATCCAGAGAAGTTCGTTGCCGAGATGGGTGGTGAGGCTATCCTCACACTTTTGAAGCAGGTAGACCTCGACACTATGTCATACTCGTTGCGTGACCGTGCATCGAAGGAGACATCGCAGCAGCGTAAGACTGAGGCGTTGAAGTGTTTGAACGTCATAGAGTCGTTCCGTGCTTCGAACGGTAAGAATAAGCCTGAGTGGATGGTACTTACGGATATCCCCGTTATTCCACCCGAGTTGCGTCCGTTGGTACCGCTGGATGGTGGCCGTTTCGCAACGTCGGACTTGAACGACTTGTACCGCCGTGTTATCATCCGAAACAACCGTCTGAAGCGTCTTATCGAGATTAAGGCACCAGAGGTTATCCTTCGTAACGAGAAGCGTATGTTGCAGGAGGCTGTCGACTCATTGTTCGACAACTCACGCAAGAGCAACGCCGTTAAGAACGAGTCTAACCGTCCGTTGAAGTCACTCTCTGACTCGTTGAAGGGTAAGCAGGGTCGTTTCCGTCAGAACTTGCTCGGTAAGCGCGTTGACTACTCGGCACGTTCGGTTATTGTCGTAGGTCCCGAGCTTAAGATGCATGAGATGGGTATTCCAAAGGATATGGCGGCAGAGCTCTATAAGCCTTTCGTTATCCGTAAGCTCATCGAGCGCGGCATCGTTAAGACCGTAAAGAGTGCAAAGAAGATTATCGATAGAAAGGATCCCGTTATTTGGGGTATCTTGGAGAATGTCATCAAGGGTCACCCCGTATTGATGAACCGAGCTCCGACCCTCCACCGTTTGGGTATCCAGGCGTTCCAGCCTAAGTTGATCGAAGGTAAGGCAATGCAGCTCCACCCACTGTCATGTACAGCGTTTAACGCCGACTTCGACGGTGACCAGATGGCGGTACACTTGCCACTTGGTAATGCTGCGATCCTTGAGGCTCAGCTCCTTATGCTTGGTTCGCACAACGTCTTGAACCCCGCAAATGGTGCGCCTATTACCGTTCCTTCGCAGGATATGGTACTCGGTCTTTACTATATTACTAAGCCCCGTCCAGGTGTTAAGGGTACAGGCTTGAAGTTTTACGGTCCCGAGGAGGCTATCATCGCTTACAACGAGAAGCGTGCAGACCTTCATGCCGTGGTACAGTGCCGCGTACGCGATCTTGACGAGCATGGTAACGAGGTATATGTATTGAAGGAGACAACAATTGGTCGTATTCTGTTCAACCAGAACGTACCTTTGGAGGTAGGCTATATCAACGAGGTGCTTACGAAACGTTCGTTGCGTGATATCATCGCCGTTGTGATGAAGAAGGCAGGTGCTGATAAGGTTGCCAAGTTCTTGGACGATATCAAGAATATGGGTTACCGTATGGCGTTCCAGGGTGGTCTGTCGTTTAACCTCGACGCTGTGGTTATCCCCGATGTTAAGC